>NZ_JBFTQG010000031.1:0-102398 GCF_056398885.1 Cupriavidus sp. 01T418 | reverse complement strand
CCCATCCCGAACAGGACCGTGAAACGACTCCACGCCGATGATAGTGCGGATACCCGTGTGAAAGTAGGTAATCGCCAGGCTCTCCCTTGAAACCCCCCAGTACGAAAGTACTGGGGGGTTTTGCTTTTGCGGCGGCGAAAATGCCGCCGCCGCAATACCCAATACCCGGCCAGGGATCCCCCAATCAGGGTACTGGAGCCTTCCTTCGCCMATATCGTTCTGTTACCGTAGCCCCAAGCGGAGGCACGGTCCCCGTGACGCAGTTCGATGTGTGGTATCCAGGTTCGGGGGATGAATGGCGGCCAGATTTTGCCTGCTGGCACTGACCGGCGCGGTAGGTACGCTTATTTTGGCGGGGTGCGGCACATTGGCAACGGCGCCCACGGCACAAGCACCGGTCCCGCGATGGGGCCCCGGTGCCATGGCCGCGGTATCGCTGGACGATTGCAGTAGCGTTGCCACGCATCTCGATCGGCTCAGGCAAGTCGAACCGGCAGACGCATCGGTTCCGGTGGAGCGCAAGGCAGCGGACCTGACCGCAACGAGCCAGGACCAGGCCGAAGGCGACCATCAGGCCAGCGAGCCGGAAGAAATCCCTGCGCAGCAACGCTTGCCGCTGTTCTCGGCGACGCCCAGCGGGCTTGACAAGCCGGTAGGCTGGCAGTCCTGGACCGTCAATCGCAACAAGACGCCAACGCGCTATGCCCTGACAGAAGTCGACCGACGCATGGTGTTGCATGCGCAAGCCGACAGTTCGGCATCGGGATTGTACGTGCCGCTGGTCGGGCGCGAGCCGGGCATGCTGAACTGGACGTGGAAGACGCGCGACGTGATTCGCAGCGCTGACAACTCCCTGGCCCCGCGTGAGGACTCGCCGCTGCGCATCTTCGTCGCCTTCGATGGCGACAAGGGCAGCCTGTCGCTCAAGGATCAACTGATGTACGAGATGGCACGGCTGACGACGGGGCGCGAGATGCCCTATGCCACGCTGATGTACATCTGGGGCGGGCGAAAGCCAGAAGGCTCCGTGATATCGAATCCCCACACCGAGCGTGTGCGGATGATCGTGGTCGACTCCGGTACCCGCCATACCAACGAGTGGCGCTGCCATCGGCGCGATCTGCGCGCCGACTATCGCAAGGCCTTTGGGACCGATCCGGGCAAGGTGGTGGCGATCGGTGTCATGACCGATACCGACAATACCAGGAGCCGTGCTGAAAGCTGGTACGGCGATATCGCTCTGGACTGATCACTGATCACCGGCCAACCAACACGCGCCGGCGTTGAACGCCGGCGCATCGCCGACCTGCGCGCTCAGGCAGGAGCCAGCCACTTCTCCACCAGCTTCACGAAGAAAGTCGAGCCAACCGGCAGGATCTCGTCGTTGAAGTCGTAGCTGGGGTTGTGCAGCATGCATGGGCCCAGGCCGTGGCCGGCTTCGCGGTGCAGCCCCTCGCCATTGCCGATGAACAGGTAGCAACCCGGTTTTTCCAGCAGCATGAAGGAGAAGTCCTCGGCGCCCATGGTCGGCTCGATCTTGTCATCGACATTGCCCGCGCCTACCAGCTCGCGTGCCACTTCCACGGCAAATGCCGTTTCCGCCGCGCTGTTGACGGTGGGCGGATAGTTGCGATGAAAGGCGAAATCCACGGTGCAATCGAAGGCGCTGGCGACGGCGCGCGCGACCTCTCCCATGCGGCGCTCGATCAGGTCCAGCACGGGCAGCGTGAAGGTACGCACCGTGCCGCCGATCCATGCCTCGTCCGGCACGATGTTGGTGGCATCGCCGCCATGGAACTGCGTGACCGAAATCACCGCCGCATCGATCGGACGCTTGTTGCGCGTGATGATGCCCTGCAGCGCCGAGACAATCTGCGCGCCGGTGAAGACCGGGTCGTTGCCATTGTGCGGCAACGCAGCATGGGCGCCCTTGCCGCGCACGACGATGCGGAATTCATTGCTCGAGGCCATCAGCGGCCCGGCGGTCGTGCCGAAGCTGCCGGCGGGCATGCCCGGCCAGTTGTGCATGCCGAACACGGCATCGCAGGGATGGCGTTCGAACAGGCCGTCCTTGATCATCTCGCGGGCACCGCCGCCGCCTTCTTCGGCCGGCTGGAAAATCAGGTTGACGGTACCGTCGAAATTCCGGTGCTCGGCCAGGTAGCGCGCCGCGCCCAGCAGCATCGCCGTATGGCCGTCGTGGCCGCACGCATGCATGCGTCCGTCGTGTTGCGAGCGGTGGCCGAAGGTGTTGGCCTCCTGTAGCGGCAGGGCATCCATATCGGCGCGCAGGCCGATGCTGCGGCCGCTATTGCCGTTGCGGATCACGCCGACCAGGCCGGTGGTGCCCAGGCCGCGATGGACTTCGATGCCCCACGCGGCGAGGTTCTTCGCCACCACGTCGGATGTCCGTTCCTCCTTGAAGCAAAGCTCCGGGTGGGCGTGGATGTCGCGTCGGATGGTGCGGATCTCGGCTTGCGCCTGAAGAATTTCGGGGATGAGTGTCATGATGCCAGTTCGGGCGATGGATACCCCGATCATACGACGCCCGTGCTGAAAGCGCCAAAGCAGGCGCACCGCAGACCGCCCCCGCCCGAATCCTGGTGCCGCCAGATGATGCACTGCGGGCAAACCAGCGCGGGGGTTTCCCCGCATTGCCGCGCAGGGTCCGCTGCTGGAACAGTTCATGCTTGATGTGCCTGCCTGGTATCGTTGCCGCTAATCGCTCATCCAGCCGCACCAAAATGCGGCACCCGGGGCGATATGCCTTCGCTGCCCTTAGTCGTTGTTTGCTACATTTCCCCGGGAGAGTTGCGCGATGTCCCTTCGCACATGCAAGAAGGCATTCGGTGCCATGGTGGTAACCGCGGCCATGAGCTTCGGTTTTGCCAGCCAGGCCCAGGCGGTCGATTTCAAGCTGGCCATGAGTTCACCCCCGACCTCGATGGATCCGCATTTCTACAACCTGTTCTCGAACATCAACGTCTCCGAGCACATGTTCGAGAGCCTGGTGAAGATGGACGCGGACAGCAAGATCATTCCCGGCCTGGCCGAGTCCTGGAAGCTGGTGGATAACCTGACCTGGGAATTCAAGATCCGCAAGGGCGTGAAGTTCCACGACGGCTCGGAGCTGACCACCGACGATATCGTCTGGTCGCTCGACCGCCCGGCCACCATCCAGAACAGCCCCGGCAAGTTCGACGTCTACACCAAGGCGATCACCAACAAGAAGGTGATCGACAAGTACACCATCCAGCTCACCACCAGCACGCCGTACCCGCTGATGCTGAACGACCTGACGTCGATCTACATCGTGCAGAAGAAGGCGACGCAGGGCCTGAACTCGGATGACTTCGCGCAGGGCAAGGGCATGATCGGCACCGGCCCCTTCAAGTTCGTCAGCTATGCGCGCGACGACCGGGTCGAACTGGTGAAGAATCCCAATTACTGGGGCCCCAAGCCCGCCTGGGACAAGGTGACGCTGCGCTTTATCCCGAATCCGGCCACGCGCATGGCGGCGCTGCTGTCCGGCGACGTCCAGGCCATCGAGAATGTGCCGACGCCGGACCTGCCGCAAGTGCGCAAGGATCCGAAACTGGCGTTCTTCTCCAAGATCTCGCACCGTGTGATCTACCTGTACACCGATGACAAGAAGGACAAGACGCCCTTTGTCACTACCAGGGAAGGCGCGCCGATGGACAAGAACCCGCTGAAGGATGCGCGCGTGCGCAATGCCATCAGCATGAGCATCAACCGGCAGGGCATCAAGGACCGATTGATGGAAGGCCTGTCCGAGCCCACCAACAACCTCGTGCCGCCAACGCTGTTCGGCTACAACCCCAACCTGAAGACGGTCAAGTACGACCCGGAAGGCGCCAAGAAGCTGCTGGCCGAGGCGGGCTATCCGAACGGCTTCGGCATCACGCTGCACACGCCGAACAATCGCTACGTCAACGACGAGAAGATTGCTCAGACCATTGCGCAGAACCTGACCCGCATTGGTATCGTGACGAAGGTCGAGGGCATGCCGATGGCAACCTATTCTTCCAAGGGTATCAAGCACGAATTTTCGTTCGGCCTGCTGGGCTGGGGCGCGCAAACCGGCGAAGTGAGCTCGCCGCTGCGTGCGCTGCTGGCATGCGAGGATTCCAAGAAGGGCTTTGGCACGACCAACTGGGGCGAGTACTGTAATCCCAAGATGGACGTGGTGCTGGAAAAAGCCCTGGCCACCGTGGATGACGGGGAGCGTTCCAAGCTCCTGCAGGAAGCGACCGCGATCGCCATCAACGATGGCGGTATCATCCCGATCCATCAGCAGGTGACCACCTGGGCCACGCAGAAGGGCATCACCTATGTGCCGCGTACCGACGAACGGACGTACGCGCACAATTTCAGGCCGCAGTGAAGTGAAGCAACAGGTGACACCGGGGGCGCGGCCGCAACGCCGCACTCCCGGGCAAAAAAGATCCACACGTATAAGCGGGAAGCGTCCGCGGTCTGGGTGGCCGCTTCCCGACGATTCATCCCCCGACGGTAGCCGGGCCTAGCCACGACCCGACTGCCGGTGCAGCCAGGCGGCGCCCACAGGCGGCGTGGCGTGTCATCGGCGAAGGAAGCTTCCGAACATGCTGGTATTCATCATTCGACGCCTGATGCAGAGCGTAGTCGTGCTCTTCGTCATGTCACTGCTGGTCTTCCTGGGCGTCTTTGCCATCGGCAACCCGGTCGATATCCTGATCAATCCCCAGGCCGACCAGGAAGACATCAAGCGCACCATCGCCGCTCTCGGGCTCGACAAGCCCCTGTGGGAGCAGTACTGGATCTTCCTGCGCAATGCACTCCATGGCGATCTCGGTACTTCGTTCGCACACGGCACGCCGGCGCTCAAGCTGATCTTCGAGCGCATGCCGGCCACCATGGAGCTGGCCGTGTGCGCCATCCTGCTGGCCGTGCTGCTGGGTATTCCGCTCGGGTTGTGGGCGGGCCTGCGGCCCGGCGGCGTGGCCGGCAAGACCATCATGGGCGTGTCCATCCTCGGTTTTTCGCTGCCGACCTTCTGGGTCGGGCTGATGCTGATCATGGTGTTCGCGGTGCAACTGGGCTGGCTGCCGTCCAATGGGCGCGGGGAGACCACGTCGCTGCTCGGTATCCCCGTCAGTTTCCTGACCATCGATGGATTGCGTCACTTGCTGCTGCCCGCGGTGACGCTATCGCTGCTGAATATCGCGATGGTGATCCGGCTCACGCGCGCCGGCACGCAGGAGGCGATGCTGCAGGACTACGTCAAGTTCGCGCGCGCCAAGGGCCTGTCCAATACCCGCATCGTCGGGGTGCACGTGCTCAAGAACATCATGATCCCCATTGTCACGGTGATTGCCTTGCAGTTCGGCTCGATCATCGCGTTTGCCATCGTGACCGAATCCATCTTCGCCTGGCCCGGCATGGGCAAGCTGATCATCGATTCCATCCAGTTGCTAGACCGGCCGGTCATCGTGGCCTACCTGATGGTGATCGTGACGCTGTTCATCCTGATCAACCTGCTGGTGGACATCATCTACAGCGTCCTCGATCCGCGCGTGCGTATCGCCGACAACAAGGGCTGAGCTCATGACAACCGAAATCGAAACCGAAATCGAAATCGCGGCGGTACCGCTGCCGCTGGCCGAGCAGACCCCGCTGCGGCGCTTCGCCAGCCAGTTCTTCTCGAGCAAGATCGCGGTCGCCGGCCTGGCCTTGCTGATCATCATCTTGCTGATTGCGCTGTTGGCGCCGTGGCTGTCGCCGCAGAACCCCTACGACCTCGCTACGCTCAACGTGCTCGATTCGCGCATGGCCCCGGGCGAGAAATCCGACGAAGGCATGACCTTTCTGCTGGGCTCGGACGAGCAGGGCCGGGACATTCTTTCCGCCGTGATGTATGGCCTGCGCATCAGTATTGGCGTGGGTGTCGTCAGCACCGTGATCGCGCTGTTCCTGGGCGCCACGCTGGGCCTGATCGCCGGCTTCCTCGGCGGCCGCGTCGAAGCCATCATCATGCGCGTGGCCGACCTGCAGCTGTCGTTCCCGCCCATCCTGCTGGCGCTGATCCTGCTGGCTTTCCTGCGTCCGGGCATTGGCAATATCGTGATCGCGCTGGTGGCGGTGCAGTGGGCCTATTACGCACGCACCACCCGCAGCGCAGCCCTGGTCGAGCGGCGCAAGGAATATATCGAAGCCGCCACCTGCCTGGGCCTGCCGCCGGGGCGGATCATGTTCCGCCACCTGCTGCCCAACTGCCTGCCGCCGCTGATCGTGATTGCGGCGCTGCAGGTGGCATCGGCGATCACGCTGGAAGCCACGCTGTCCTTCCTCGGCCTGGGCGTGCCCATTACCGAGCCGTCGCTGGGTTCGCTGATCGCCAACGGCCAGCAATACATGCTGTCCGGCAAGTACTGGATCAGCTTCTTCCCGGGCATTGCGCTGGTGGTCACCATCGTGGCGATGAACCTGGTTGCCGACCAGTTGCGTGACGTACTCAATCCGCGCCTGCAAACGCAGTAACGCAGTAACGTAGCACGACAGGAGCGAACATGCGCAACCCTACCCTGGTGGTGGAAGGTCTCAAGACCCAGTTCCATACGCGCGCCGGTGTCGCGCGCGCCGTCGACGACGTTTCGTTCTCGGTTGGCCGCGGCGAGATCATGGGACTGGTGGGCGAATCCGGCTCGGGCAAGTCGATGACCGGCTACTCGATCATGGGCCTGATCGACCCGCCCGGCAAAGTGGTGGATGGCCGCATCGCGCTGACCAGCCGCGATGGCATCACGCGCGACCTGCGCAATCTCACGCCGGCACAGATGCGCGACGTGCGCGGCAATCGCATCGCGATGATCTTCCAGGATCCGATGATGACGCTGAACCCCGTGCTGCGCATCGATACCCAGATGATCGAGGCGGTGCTGGCGCATGAAAAGGTCGACAAGGCGGTGGCGCGCGAGCGCTCCCGCAACGCCTTGGCCCGCGTCGGCATTCCATCGCCGGACGAGCGGTTGCGCGCCTATCCCCACCAGTTCTCCGGCGGCATGCGCCAGCGCGTGGCGATTGCCATCGCGCTGTTGAACAAGCCGGACCTGATCATCGCCGACGAACCCACCACCGCGCTGGACGTGACCATCCAGGGCCAGATCCTGTACGAGATGCAGAAGCTGTGCCGCGAGTCCGGCACCGCGCTGATCTGGATCACGCACGACCTGTCCGTGGTCGCTGGCCTGGCCGATTCCGTGTGCGTGATGTATGCCGGCAAGATTGTCGAAGCCGGCGATGTGCGCCAGGTGCTGGAGCGGCCCGAGCATCCCTACACCCACGGCCTGATCAGTTCCGCGCCATCGCGCAATCCGCGCGGCGCGCCGTTGCGCCAGATTCCCGGCATGACGCCGTCGCTGCTGAACCTGCCGGCCGGCTGTGCCTTTCGCGAGCGCTGCGCCTACGCCACCGATGTGTGCAAGACGACACCGCCGCTGGACACCGCGGCGGACGGGCGCCGCCTGCGCTGCTTTCATCCGGTCCTCGCGCAGCAGGAGGCCGCATGAACGCCACCGTTGTTGATCCCGCCATGACGTCCGAACCCATTGCCGAACCCACGCCCAGCGCGCCGATCCTCGAGCTGAAAGGCGTTTCCAAGCGATTCGTCAAATCGCTCGACACCGCGGCCAGGATTGCCAATCTGTTCGGTGCCGGCGCGCAGGAGGAAGTGGTGCATGCCGTCGACCGTGTCGACCTGGCCGTTCGCACCGGCGAGGTGGTCGGCCTGGTCGGCGAGTCCGGCTGCGGCAAGTCCACGCTTGGCCGCATGGCGGTGGGCCTGCATTCGCTGACGGAAGGCTCGCGGTATTGGAAGGGTATCGACCTCGACCACCTGCAGCCCGAGAAGAAGCGTGAGAAGCAGTTGGCGATCCAGATGATCTTCCAGGATCCATATGCGTCGCTGAATCCGCGGCTGCGTGTGCTGGATATCGTGGGCGAGGCGCCGGTGGTGCACGGCATGGTGCCGCGCGGCGAGCAGAAGCGTTATGTGGAAGACATGCTGGTGCGGGTGGGCATGGACCCGACCGTGCTGCGCCGCTTTCCGCACCAGTTCTCGGGTGGCCAGCGGGCGCGGATCGGCATTGCGCGGGCGCTGGCGGTGAAGCCGGAATTCCTGGTGTGCGATGAATCGGTGGCCGCGCTCGATGTGTCGATCCAGGCGCAGGTGCTGAATCTCTTCATGCGCCTGCGGCAGGATCTGAACCTGACCTATCTCTTCATCAGCCATGATCTTGGCGTGGTCAAGCATATCAGCGACCGCGTAGTGATCATGTACCTGGGGCGGGTGGTGGAGTCGGCGCCGGCGGAAGATGTGTTTGCCAGTCCGAATCATCCCTATACGCAGGCGTTGCTGGCGGAGGCACCGAAGCTGGAGGTGGGGAAGAAGACGTTTGTGGCGATTAAGGGGGAGATTCCTTCGCCCTTGCATCCGCCGCCGGGGTGTCATTTCCATCCGCGTTGTCCGCATGCGATGCCGCGCTGCCGGGAGGAGCAGCCGATGCTCAAGGAAATTGCGCCGATGCGGTTCTCGGCTTGCCATTTGAACGATATGGGGTAGTTGGCTAGTCCCACGGCGCTGGACGGAGCCGACAGCATGCGCTTGTCGCTCCGTCTCCCCTCAGGACCCCTCAGGGGCCTCAAGGGAGAGGGAAAACGGCCCGGCCGCGGCGCAAGGCAGATGGCCGCGCTTCAGCGAATCACCTGCCCCTTGGAATTGATGATGGTCATTTCGACGAATTTCGAGCCGATGTGGCTTTCAGGGCTGAAGTTGACGATGT
Organism: Cupriavidus sp. 01T418; assembly: GCF_056398885.1. Taxonomy (NCBI): domain Bacteria; kingdom Pseudomonadati; phylum Pseudomonadota; class Betaproteobacteria; order Burkholderiales; family Burkholderiaceae; genus Cupriavidus; species Cupriavidus sp. 01T418. Next base: position 93,558 of record NZ_JBFTQG010000031.1, on the reverse strand, counting down.
AGCCGCCCAGATCCAGGTTTCTCATGCCTTCCAGCGCGGTGATCAGCTTTTCCCGGGTGAGGTCCTTGCCGGCGCGGCGCAGGCCTTCGGTGAAGGCTTTGGCGGCGATGAAGCCTTCGATACCGGCGTAGTCGAACTCGTTGGGCTTGCCGACCGCCTGCAGCAGGCGCAGGTATTCGCGTACCACCGGCAGCGTGGCGTTGCCGGGGTGGGGCATGACCTGGGAAATGATCACGCCGCTGCCCTTGGGACCAACTTCCCTGGCCAGCGCCTGCGTGCCGACAAACGAGACGTTATAGAACTGGCCGTTGAAGCCGCGCCGCAGGGCTTCCCTGACGAAGGCGCCCGCGGTCCGGTACGCGTTGATCATGACCACCGCGTCGGGGTTGGACTTCATCGAGCCCTGCATGGCGTCGCCGATTTCCACGGTGTTGCGCACCACGCCCTCGCGCGCGACGATCTCCACGCCGCTGCCGGGCGCTGCCTTGAGCGCGCGGTCGAGTGCTTCCAGACCCGCCTTGCCGTAAGCATCCTCGTTGTACACCACCGCCACCCGCTTGAGGCCAGTCACGCGGATCTGGCGCAGGATGGCCGCGGCCTCTTCGTTGAAGCCGGCACGCACGTGGAAGGCGTAGCGGTTGAGCGGTTCGCGCAGCGACTGGGCGCCGCTGAAGGGGGCGAAGAAGGGTACCCTGGCCTGGGTTGCCAGCGGCAGCGAGGCCTCGCCGGTCTCGGTGCCGACGTAGCCGAACAGGGCGAAGACGCGGTCGTCGTCGATCAGTGTGCGCGTGTTCTTGGCGGCGGCCTCCGGCTCGTTGAAGTCGTCGAGCACCTTGAGCTCGATCTTGCGCCCGTAGATGCCGCCGTGCTGGTTGACGAAATCGAAGTAAAGCCGCGCGCCGGAATTCAGCTGTTTGCCCAGCATCGCGGTAGGTCCGGTGAGCGCAGCCGACTGGCCCAGCAGGATGGTGTCGGCGCTGACGCCGCTTTCGGCATTGGCCCTGGCAATGAATGATGAGCCGATGGCGCACGCCACCAGCAGGCCGGCGATGCGCCAGCCCCTGACCCCAGAATGCATTTGCATGGTTTTCCCGTGAAAAACGGCGTTTCTTTACCCGTGAATGCCTTGCCGGTCTGTGCCGGCGCTACTCTGGCGCCATCCCTGGCGCAGCGTCGGGCTATGATAATCGAATACAATCGGAGCCTGACAATTTCCCCAGCGGCGCCCCTCGGGACGACGCCGGCGTACAACACGCGAGGCCGCCCGGGACGCCCGGCAATGGCCCCTCCCGCGTGCGTGACCGTCCAGCCGCCCCGATGCCGGCCATGCCGTGTGTCCCCAATCGATTGCCAGGAGAATCCATGGCTTCCCACGTCGTCCGTGCCGCCTGTCCGCACGATTGCCCCGATACCTGTGCCTTGCTCGTCACCGTCGAAGACGGCCGCGCCATCAAGGTGGCGGGAGATCCCGGCCATCCCGCCACCCAGGGCGTGCTGTGCACCAAGGTGTCGCGCTACACGGACCGCACCTACCATCCCGACCGCCTGCTCACGCCGATGAAGCGGGTCGGCGCCAAGGGCGAAGGCAAGTTCGTGCCGATTTCGTGGGATGAGGCGCTGGACACCGTGGCCACCCGCCTGTCCGCCATCGCCGCGCGCGATCCGCAGGCGATCGTGCCGTACAGTTATGCCGGCACCATGGGGCTGGTGCAGGGCGAGAGCATGGCAGCGCGCTTTTTCCACAAGCTCGGCGCCTCGCTGCTTGACCGCACCATCTGCGCCAGCGCGGGCGCCACGGCGCTGCGCTATACCTACGGCGCGAGTATCGGCATGGACATCGAGCATGTGCCCGACGCCAAGCTGATCATCATCTGGGGCGGCAACCCGATTGCTTCCAACCTGCACTTCTGGACGCGCGTGCAGGAAGCCAAGCGGCGCGGGGCAACGCTGGTGGCGATCGACCCGTACCGTTCGCTGACCGCCGAGAAGTGCCATCGCCATATCGCCCTCATGCCCGGCACGGACGGCGCGCTGGCGCTGGCGATCATGCACGTGCTGATGCGCGACGACCTGCTCGATCACGAGTACATTGCCAGCCACACCGTGGGCTTCGAGGCGCTGCGCGAACTTGCCGCCGCCTATACCCCGGCGCGCGCGGCCGGGTTGTGCGGTATCAGCATCGGGGACATCGAGTGGCTGGCCGGCCTCTATGGGCAACTGGCGGTGCGCGAGCGCCAGCCGGTGGCGATCCGCCTGAACTACGGCATGCAGCGCGCCCACGGCGGCGGCCAGGCGGTGCGCGCGGTGGCCTGCCTGCCGTCGCTGGTGGGCGCCTGGCGCCACGCGGCGGGCGGCCTGCAACTGTCCACTTCGGGCTTCTTCCCGGTGGACAACCAGGCGCTGCAGCGGCCGGACCTGCTGCCAGGCCTGCCGGCGCTGCCGCGCACGATCAATATGAGCACCATCGGCGATGCGCTGCTGGACGCCGGCACCCGCAACGGCCCGAAGATCGAGGCGCTGGTGGTCTACAACAGCAACCCGGTGGCGGTGGCGCCGCAGTCGACCAAGGTGGCGGAGGGCTTCGCGCGTGAAGACCTGTTCACCGTGGTGCTGGAGCAGTTCCGTACCGACACCGCGGACTATGCCGATATCCTGCTGCCGGCCACTACCCAGCTCGAGCACGTGGACGTGCACAAGGCCTACGGGCATACGTATTTCCTCGCCAACAACCAGGCCATCGCTCCGCTGGGCGAGGCGCTGCCAAACACCGAGATCTTCCGCCGCCTGGCGCGGCGCATGGGCTTTGACGAGCCGTGCTTCGCCGACAGCGACGAAGACATTGCCGCCCAGGCCATCGTGGCTACCGACCCGCGTGCCGCCGGCATCAGCTGGGAGTCGCTAAAGGCACAGGGCTGGCAGAAGCTCAACCTGCCGGCGGCGCCACTGGCCGAAGGCGGCTTCGCCACGGCGTCGGGCAAATGCGAGTTTTATTCGGAGGCGATGCGCCGCGACGGCCTCGATCCCTTGCCCGACTACGTGCCGCCCTACGAGACGCCCGCGACCGCGCCGGAACTGGCGGCGCGCTATCCGCTGGCGATGATCTCGCCGCCGGCGCGCAACTTCCTCAACAGCTCCTTCGTCAACGTCGACAGCCTGCGCGCGACCGAGGGGGAGCCGCACCTGGATATTCATCCCGAGGACGCCGCGCCGCGCGGCATCGTCAATGGCGGCATGGTGCGCGCCTTCAACGACCGCGGCAGCATGCTGGCGCGTGCCCGCGTGACCGACCGGGCGCGGCGCGGGCTGGTGGTGGGGCTGTCGATCTGGTGGAAGAAGCTGGCGCCGGATGGCAAGAACGCCAACGAGCTGACCAGCCAGCGGCTGACCGACCTGGGCCGCGCGCCGGTGTTCTACGATTGCCTGGTGCAGGTGGAAGCCGCGCCGGGCACGGCGGCACAAGCGCAGCCGGCGGCGTGCGCATCGGCATCATGATCCGGCGGCCGGCACGTGCGCTACAGGCCCTGGCTGCGCTGGGGCTTGCCGCGATGCTGGCCGGCTGCGACACGATTGGCTACTACGCTCAGTCCATCGGCGGCCATTTCGGCGTGATGGCCGGCGCCCAGCCATTGCCAGATGCCATTGCCGCGGCGCAGGTAGCCAAGGATACGCGCCTGGCGCAGCGCCTGACGCTGGCCGGCTCCATCCGCGACTTCGCTTCGCGCGAGCTGAAGCTGCCCGACAACGGCAGCTACCGGCGCTACGTCAACCTGCACCGGCCCTATGTGGTGTGGAGCGTGTTCGCGACCCCCGAGCTGTCGATGGAGCTGCACAAGTGGTGCTTCCTGGTAGTGGGCTGCATCAGCTACCGCGGCTACTACGCCCAGTCCGATGCGTACGGCTATGCCGAGGGGCTGCGCAAGGAAGGGCTCGAGCCCTACGTTGCCGGCATCCCGGCCTATTCCACGCTGGGTTACTTCGATGACCCGCTGCTCAATACCTTCGTCTACCAGCCCGAAGGCGAACTGGCCAGGCTGATCTTCCACGAACTGGCGCACCAGGTGGTCTACGTGCGCAACGACACGACGTTCAACGAGTCCTTCGCCACCGCGGTGGAAACGGCTGGCGTGGAGCGCTGGCTGACGCTGGCGGCAACGCCCGAAGCGCGTGCCAGCTACCGCCAGTACGATATGCGGCGCCAGCAGTTCCGCGCCATGTTGCTGGGCGCGCGGGAGCAGCTCGATACGCTCTATCGTTCGCCGTTGTCGGACGACGTCAAGCGGGCCCGCAAGGCGGAAATATTCGCCGGCCTGCGCGCGCGCTATGCGCAGCTCAAGACGGAGTGGGGTGGCTACAGCGGCTACGATCGCTGGTTCGAGAAGCCGCTGACGAATGCGCAACTGGCGGCCGTGGCGACCTACCAGCAATGGGTGCCGGCGTTCACGGTGCTGCTGGCGCAGAGCGGCGGCGACTGGACTGCGTTCTATGCCGAGGTCCGGCGCATTGGCGACCTGCCGCGCGCCGAGCGTGATGCCCGCTTGCGCCAGCTGGCGCCGCCGGCCGGCGGTGGCGATGCGATGACCGCCGGCGAAAGCGGCGGCACGGTGGGGGCTGCGATCGGGGCGGCGCGCGCCAGTGGCGCACCCGATACGCCGGCCGCGCCCGCGGTGCCCGGCGCCAGGCACTGATGTCCTCGCATGGCCGGCTCCCGAGCCGCCAGGCTAGGCGCCCGCCGGGCGTTTCATCCGGCAGGCCGACGGCAGGTTCAGGTCCCGCCCCGCGGTCACGCCGTCGAGGCGGAAGCCGTACTGCGTGCCTTCCACGCCAACCTTGACGGTCTTGCCGTCCACCGGCGCGATCGTTGACACCACCTGCGGCAACAGCAGCTGGTGGTCGCTCTTGCGCATCAGCACTTCCCCCACGGGCGATTGGTATTGCATGCCTTCCAGCGCAAAGGCCACGCTGGTGGGGTCGTCGGTTTTCGCGCGGCGGATCGCCTCGCTGAGCATCTGCACGGCGATCAGCACGCGCGGGGCGAAGTACTCGCCGGCAGGGGTTTGCTTCACCCGGGCCGCCAGCGCCGCCAGTACCGGGTCGTCGCCGTTGGGCAGGTACTCTGCCACCCATGTCAGGTGCGCGTTCCTGGCCTGCGCCACGGCCAGCACCGTGCCGGGCGCGCCGCCGCCGCTATGGTTCAGGTAGTTCAGCTCGTAGCCGGCTTCGCCCGCGGCCTTGATCAGCAGGCTCAGGTCCTGGCCCCAGTTTCCCGTGACCACGGTATCGGCGCCGCTTTCCTTGATCCTGCTGACATAGGGCGCGAAGTCCTTGACGCTGGCCAGCGGGTGCAGCGCCTCGCCGACGAACTGTACGTCGGGCCGCGCGCCGGCGATCATCTGCCGGCCCAGCGCGGCCCAGATGCGGCCCTGGGTGTAGTCCTGGTTGAGCAGGTACACCTTGTGCATGCTTTTTTGCTCGCGCGCGAAGTTGGCCAGGGCGCGCATTTTCATCGCCGTGTTCGCTTCCGTGGCGAAATGCCAGAAGCTGCAGCGCGCCCCGGTCAGGTCGGGGTCGAGCGCGGCGTAGTTGATGATCAGGATGCGCTGCGTGGGGTTGCGCTCGTTATTCCGGTTGGCGGCCTCCACCAGCGCGGTCACCACCGGCGAGCCGGAGGCGCCGGTGAATACCACGTGGACACCGGCATCGATCGCGCTTTGCAGTGCCGTCAGGCTTGCCTGCGGGGAGAGCTTGTTGTCATAGCTGAGCAGCTCGTAGTTGCGCCCCAGCACGCCGCCCTGGGCATTGGCGTCGTCGAGCGCGAACTTCAGGTTGGCCTGGAAGATCTGGCCGACGTTGGCCTGCGGTCCGGACAACTCGTCGATGAACGCCACCTTGATGGCGGGCGCGCCGGGGGTCTGGGCGGGGGCCTGCGCCTGTGCCTGCAGCGGCAAGGCCGCGGCCAGCGCGAAGGCGGCCGCGCAGCGCATCAGTACCCCGGCTGCGCGCGTGGCGATCCCGGCGGTGGCGCCCGGTGCGGCGTGTTTCAAGTCATGGGGCATGGCTTGTCTGTCTCCCTCTCTCACTCACTCTCACTCTTGTCGGGGCGGGGCGTGGCGGGATGGCAGTGCCATCGCCTTGCCCGGCATCACCACGTATCGATAAAGCGCCGCGACTCGCCGTGCGGCGTTTCGCGCAATGGCGGCACCGAAGCCAGTCCGCGCAGCAGCCAGTGGCGCGTGTCGGCCGGATCGATGACCGCGTCGATTTCCAGGTGGCTCGCCATGTTAAGCGCGCGCCCGCGCTGGTAGGCCGCATCCACCATACGCGCAAACAGCGCTGCGCGCTCGGCCGGATCGGCCACCGCTTCCAGTTCCTTGCGAAAGCCCAGCCGGATCGATCCCTCGATGCCCATCGCACCGAACTCGCCGCTGGGCCATGCCGCGGTGAAGAAGGGGGCGGAGAAGCTGCCGCCGGCCATGGCTTGCGCGCCCAGGCCGTAGCCCTTGCGCAGCACCACGGTGAAGAAGGGCACACGCAGTGCGCCGGCGGTGACGAATAGCCGCGACACGTGGCGCACGGTGGCGGTTTTCTCGGCCTCCGGTCCCACCATGAAGCCGGGCGTGTCGCACAGCGACACGATGGGCAAGCCGTGCGCATCGCACAACTGCATGAAGCGCGCGGCCTTGTCCGCCGCCGCGGCATCGATGGCGCCGCCCAGGTGCCGCGGGTTGTTGGCGATGCAGCCGAAGGCGCGCCCCTCGATGCGGATCAGCGCGGTGATGATGCCGGCGCCGAAAGCGGCGCGCAGTTCCAGCACGGAATCGTGATCTGCCAGCGCGGCGAGCACGTTGCGCATATCGTAGCTGCGCAGCCGGTTCTCCGGGATCAGGTGGCGCAGGGCGCGGGCGTCACCCGCCCCCCAGTCGGGCAGGTCGCCCTGGAAGTAGGAGAGGTAGCGGCGTGCCGCGTCCACCGCCGCGGCCTCGTCCTCGACCAGCACGTCGATCACGCCGTTGGGCGCCTGCACGCTCACCGGGCCGACTTCCTCGGGCGCGAAGACGCCCAGGCCACCGCCTTCGATCATGGCCGGGCCGCCCATGCCGATGGTGGCGCTGCGCGTGGCGATGATCACGTCGGCGCACCCCAGCAGCGCGGCATTCCCTGCGAAGCAGCGGCCGGAGACGATGCCCACCAGCGGCACCTGGCCCGAGAGCCGCGCGAACTGGATGAAGGATGTGCAGTCCAGCCCGGCTACCACCGGCATGTCGGTATCGCCGGGCCGCCCGCCGCCGCCTTCGGCGAACAGCACCACCGGCAAGCGGCACTGGCGCGCCAGCGCCAGCATGCGGTCCAGCTTCTTGTGGCCGTAGAAGCCCTGCGTGCCGGCCAGCACCGTGTAGTCGTAGGCCAGCACCATGCAGCGTGCATCGGCCGCGGGGAACCTTGCGGCATTGACCGTGCCGATGCCAGTGACGATGCCGTCGGCCGGCGTCGCGCGTTCGAGGTCTTCGACGCTGCGGCGCTGGCGCTGCGCGGCGATGGCGAGCGCACCGTATTCCATGAAGGAGTCGGCATCGCACAACTGCGCGATGTTCTCCCGCGCGGTGCGTCCGCCCTGGCGATGACGCTTGTCCACCGCCTGCGCGCGCGCCGCGTCTTGCGTGAGTGCCTGGCGGGCCAGCGCGTCGCGCAGGTCGGCGCGGATATGGGCGGGATCCACGGCGGCGCCCGCATCCACCGCATGGTGGCTGCCGTCGTGCGCCGACAGCGCGATCACCGGCGCACCGGCGCGCAGCACATCGCCGGCCGCGGCCAGTACGCGCAGCACTTCGCCCGCTACCGGCGCCTCCAGCGGATGCTCCATCTTCATCGCTTCGATGATGGCGAGCGATTGACCGCGCCGCACGATGTCGCCGGGGTGCACCTGCACCGCGGCCAGCGCGCCGTCCATGGGTGCGGTGACCAACTCGGCATCGTCCGGCAGGTCGTCCAGTTGCGCGGCGCCCGGCACCTGGATGCTCGCGGTGCCGCCTGTCGCGTGCAGCGCCGGATGGGCCTGGTCGCCGTCCAGCACCTGTGCCGCCATTGCCGGCAGCGCGGCATCGAGGTATTGGGTGTGGACGTCATTGCGCCGCACATCCTCGCGCAGCAGCAGGTCCTGCAGCAGCCTGCGGTTGGTGTCGATGCCCTCGATGCGGAATTCGCACAGGGCGCGATAGGCGTGGGACAGCGCGCGCGCGTAGTTGCCGCCGGGTTCATGCACGATCAGCTTGGCCAGCAGCGAATCGAAGCGCGGGTTGACCGTCATGCCCGCGTGGCCGGCCCCGTCCACGCGCACGCCAGGGCCGCTGGGGGGCTCATAGGCATCGATGCGGCCGCTGGCGGGGCGCAGTTGCCCCCGCGCGTCGAGGTGCTCGGCGTTGATGCGCAACTGCACCGCGATGCCGCGCGGCGCGGGTGGCTGCGCCAGTCCAAGCTGGGGCAGGGTCGTGCCGGCGGCGAGGGCCAGCTGTACCTGGACCAGGTCCACGCCCGTCACCATCTCGGTGACGGTGTGTTCCACCTGCAGGCGCGGGTTGGCCTCCATGAACCAGAACGCGCCGTCTGCCCCCACCAGGAATTCAAACGTGCCGATGCCGCGATAGGCGCTGGCGCGCGCCAGCGTCACCGCGGCCTGCGCCAGGTGCGCGCGCATGGCATCGTCCAGCGACGGGCTGGGCGCCACCTCCACCAGCTTCTGGTGGCGCCGCTGCAGGCTGCATTCGCGTTCGCCCAGCGCGATCACGCCGCCGGCGGCATCCGCCACCACCTGGATTTCGATATGGCGGGGCGCGTGCACGATGCGCTCCACGTAGACGGCGCCATTGCCGAACGCGGCCGTGGCCTCGGACACGCAGCGGGCGTAAGCCTCGTCGATGTCCGCCGCGGCGTGCACCGCGCGCATGCCGCGTCCGCCGCCGCCGGCCAGCGCCTTGATCATCATGCCGGCGCCGGCGCCCTGGGCTTGCAGCGAGGCAAAGAACGCGTGCGCGGCTTCGCGCGTGGTGGGCCCGGTGGTACCCGGCACCACGGGTACATGGCATTCCCGCGCCAGTGCGCGCGCCCGGGCCTTGTCGCCGAACAGGCGCAGCACATCCGGGGCGGGGCCCACGAAGGCCAGGCCGGCATCCAGGCAGGCCTGGGCGAACTCCGCGTTCTCGGACAACAGGCCGTAGCCGGGGTGCACCAGGTCGCAGCCGCCGCGGGTCGCCGCGGCCACGACCTGCGCGATATCGAGATAGGCGCGCGGACCAGTGCCGGGCAGCGCAACGGCGCCGTCGGCCTTGCGCACGTGGAGGGCGTCGCGGTCGTCCTCGCTGTACAGGGCGATGCTCTCCAGCCCCGCGCCCGCGGCGGCGCGGGCGATGCGGATGGCGATTTCGCCGCGGTTGGCGATCAGTAGCTTGCGGAACGTCATGATGCGAAGGCGTTGGACAGCGCTGGAGAGAGGAAGACCATGGACGGCTCAGCCAGGCAACCGCTCGGCCCGCGCAGCCATCTCCGTGAGCGGCTGGCGTCCCAGCGGATACTGCGACGCGCGCGGCGTGTGCTCGGGCCAAGCGCGCTGCCAGCGCGCATGCAGGTCTGCCAGGTAAGCGGTCTCGTCCATTGGCGATGTCTCCTTGCTGGTGGGCCGCCAAGCCGTTGGGCTGGCGAAATTTACTCTTTGGTATATTTATGTACCCTTGGGTATGATGCTATTGGCATCGCCGCCGTGCGTCAAGCCGGAACCCCGCCGTGGCCGGGGGGCGAGCGGAACATGTCTACGAGGACCGCCAGGCCTTCCGGGGCCCGGCGCCATGCGAGAATCGCGTCATGCCGACTGCTCAGAAAACCGCTCCCGCCCCCAATGGCGTCCAGGCCATCCGGGCCGAGCCGGAAATCGCACCGGAGACCACACCGGACGCTGCCCCCGCCCGCCCGCATATCACCGAGCGGCAGGAAGCCCGCCGCCGCCAGATTCTCGATACCGCCGCCCAGCTGTTCTACACCAAGGGCTATCCCGGCATGACGATGAACGACCTGTGCCGGGCACTGGGCGTGACCAAGCCGGCGGTCTATTACTACTTCACTGACAAATACGAGATCTTCGATATCCTTTGCCGCGAGTCGGCCCAGACTTGCCTGCCGGTCATCCGCGAGACCGCGGACCCGGCCTTGCCGGTGCGCGAGCGCCTGCATGCCTGCCTGCTGGAAATGGCTCGCCGCTGCATCGCCTGCTATGTGCCGGCCACGTTGAGTTTCCGCGATAACCAGTACCTGCGGCCGGAAACGGTGGCATGGCTGCGCAATATGGCGCGCGCCTTTTACCGCGACCTCTATGCCTTGCTTGAGGAGGGCAAGCGCACCGGCGTCTTCAGCTATGGCGACGCGCGCGTGACCGCGCATGCAATCGGCAGCGTCGTCGGCTTCATGTACACGTGGCACGAGCCCGGCCGCATGGAAGCGCAGGCGCTGGCGCAGCAGCTGGCTACCAATATGATGAAAATGGTGTTGCCGGTTAGCGCCTAGCGGCCTGGCGCTTGCCGTTCTCCCGTGCCGATCGCTAGGGGAATTCCCGAGCCCGCCTGAACTGTGCGCTAAGCTTCACGTCAAAAGGTGAGCGGCTTCCAGAGGACTTCATCTAACGTGTTGTTTTACGCGGGCCGCACGTTTAGCATCTGTCGAAAATCGAACGATCATTCAGAAATCAGGAGACGGCATGGAAAGACTGTGGCTGAAGCATTACCCGGCCGGCGTACCCGCCGAGATCGATAGCAGCCAGTTTCGCTCGCTGGCCGAGTTGCTTGAGGCATCCTTGCGCACCTACGCGGATCGCCGTGCCTTTGTCTGCATGGACAAGTCGATCACTTACGGCGAGCTCGACCGCCTCTCGCGCCAGTTCGCCGCATGGCTGCAGTCGCGCGGGCTCAAGCCCGGTGCGCGCGTGGCCATCATGATGCCCAATGTGCTGCAGTATCCGGTAGTGCTGGCCGCCGTGCTGCGCGCCGGCCTTGTCGTGGTCAACGTCAATCCGCTCTACACGCCGCGCGAACTCGAGCACCAGCTCAGGGACAGCGGCGCCGAGGCCATCGTCATCCTGGAGAACTTCGCCACCACGCTGCAGCAAGTGCTGCCTGCCACGCCGGTCAAGCATGTGGTGGTCGCCAGCATGGGCGACCTGCTGGGCGGCCTCAAGGGCACGATCGTCAATTTCGTGGTGCGCAACGTCAAGAAGATGGTGCCGGAGTGGGAGCTGCCGAACTGCGTGCGCTTCAATACCGTGCTGGAGGAGGGCCGCGGCATGCAGCTGCAGCCCGCCGCCACCGGGCCGGAGGACATCGCCTTCCTGCAGTACACGGGCGGCACCACCGGGGTGTCCAAGGGCGCGGTACTGCTGCACAGGAACATCGTCTCCAATGTGCTGCAGTCGGAAGCCTGGATGCAGCCGGCGCTGAACAAGGGCGCGCCGATCGACCAGGTGATCACCATCACCGCGCTGCCGCTGTATCACATCTTCGCGCTGACGGTCTGCTGCCTGCTTGGCATGCGCAGCGGCGGCATGAGCGTGCTGATTCCCAATCCGCGCGACATCCCGGGCTTGATCAAGGAACTGCAGAAGTACAAGTTCAATATGTTCCCGGCGGTCAACACGCTGTACAACGCGCTGATCAACAACCCGGAGATCGACAAGGTCGACTTCTCCGGCTTGCGCGTGGCCAACGGCGGGGGCATGGCGGTGCAGGAAGCGGTGGCCAGGAAATGGCTGGCCAAGACCGGCTGCCCGATCATCGAGGGCTATGGACTGTCGGAGACCTCGCCGTCGGCCACCTGCAACCCCACCGATACCGACGCCTTCTCCGGCACCATCGGCCTGCCGATCCCCTCGACCGACATCGCCATCCGCGACGACGACGGTCGCGACGTGCCGCTGGGCCAGCCTGGCGAGATCTGCATTCGCGGCCCGCAGGTGATGGCCGGCTACTGGAACCGCCCCGACGAGACCGCCAAGGTCATGACGCCCGACGGCTTCTTCAAGACCGGCGACATCGGCGTGATGGATGCGCGCGGCTACACCAGGATCGTCGATCGCAAGAAGGACATGATCCTGGTGTCCGGGTTCAACGTGTATCCGAACGAGATTGAAGGCGTGGTCGCGGAATGCCCGGGCGTGCTGGAAGTGGCGGCGGTGGGCGTGCCCGACGAGCATTCGGGCGAAGTGGTCAAGCTGTTCGTGGTCAAGAAGGACCCCGGCCTGACCGAAGCCGAGCTGATCGCCTTCTGCAAGGAACGCCTGACCGGCTACAAGCGGCCCAAGTATGTGGAGTTCCGCGGCGAGCTGCCCAAGACCAATGTGGGCAAGATCCTGCGCCGCGAACTGCGCGACAACCGCAAGGCAGCCTGAGCAGCAGCAAAGTGCCAGGCGCGGCCAGTCCCGGGCCGCGGATGTTCATGCGCTCACCAGGCCGGCCTTGAGCCTGCCGAGCAGGCGGAACAGCGCGCGCCGGTCGGCTGGTGGCAGGCCGCCGAGCAACTGCTCGATCCATGCCTCATGCGCGCGCGCCATCCTGGAAAACGCCGTGCGCCCGGCCGGCGTGAGCCGGATCAGGTAGGCGCGGCGATCGCTGGGCAGCGCCTCGCGCGAGACCAGGCCCTCCTGCTGGAGCTGGTCGGTGATCCCGGTGACGTTGCCGCCCGTGACCATCATGCGGCGCGACAGCTCGCCCATCTTCAGGCCTTCGGGGTGGCGATCGAGCTGGGACATCAGGTCGAAGCGCGGCAGGGTGCAGGCGAAATCCTGGCGCAGGCGCGAGCGGATGTCGGACTCGACCAGGTTGGTGCAGGTCAGCAGCCGCAGCCACAGGCGCAGGGCGTCGTGGGTGGTGTCTTCGGCACGGGTTTCGAGATCCACCGGCGCTTCTTCGGCGCCGGCTTTTTCGGATATCCCGGAGATTCCGGAGTTTCCGGGGATCCCGGCAGCTCCGGTGGCAGGTGTGATGGGCATCGCGGCACGCAGTTTGTTTGATGCCTCAAGTATATGCGCTGGCGGGCCGCCACGGACCGCAGGAGGCATCAATCCACCTTGGCGCCCGAATCCTTGACGACCTTGGCCCACTTCGCGTGCTCGGCGCGGATAAAGGCGGCGAACTGCTCCGGCGTATTGCCGACCGGCTCTGCCCCCTGTGCCTGCATCTTTTCCCGCACGGCTGGCGTGGCGAGCGAGCGGGCGACTTCCTGCTGGATGCGCGCGACGATGTCGTGCGGCGTCCCCGCGGGCGCCAGCAGGCCGAACCAGGAGCTGGCCTCGAAGCCGGGCAGGCGGCCCGCTTCGGCCACCGTCGGCATGCCGGGCAGAGCCGGGGAGGGCCTGGCGCTGGTGACCGCCAGCGCCTTGAGCTTGCCGGACTTGATCAGCGCCATCGACGAGGGCAGGTTGTCGAACATCAGTTGCATGGTGCCTCCGGCCAGGTCGGTCAGCGCCGGGCCGCTGCCCTTGTAGGGGAAATGCACCATGAAGGTGCGGGTCTGGGTCTTGAACAGCTCGCCGGCAAGATGGATCGAAGTGCCATTGCCGCTCGATGCCATATTCAGCTTGCCGGGATTGGCGCGCGCGTAGGTAATCAGGTCGTTGACGCTGTTGATGCGGTTCTGCTGCGCGAAGGCCGGATTGACCACCAGCACATTCGGTACCGAGGCCACCTCGGTGATGGGCGCGAAGTCCTTGATCGGGTCGAACGGCAGCTTGCTGTAGAGCGACTGGTTGATGCCATGCGTGCCCACCGTGCCCATCAGCAGCGTGTAGCCATCCGGCGCCGCCTTGGCAACCATGTCGGCGCCGATGTTGCCCCCCGCGCCGGGCCGGTTGTCGACCACCACATTCCAGCCCTGCAGCTTCGACAGTTCGGCGGCCACCGCGCGGGCGAGGATGTCGGTGGTGCCCCCGGCCGGGAACGGGACCACCAGCCGGATCGGCTTGGCGGGGTAGGGGTCGGCGGCTAGCGCGGGGCCCTGCCAGGCGAAGGCACCCAGGCATGTGCCGGCGATCGTGGCTAGCAGCATCCGGGTGGCGCGGCGGCGCATGCGGTGCATGGACTGTCTCCTTGTTGGTGTTTGCCGCGGCCGCACGGCACGATGTTGAATGCGGCCGAAAACGTTGCTGCATTGTAGTGTCGGCATAACAATGTGCCGATGAGGTGATGCCCTAAGCGCGAATGCGAGGCGCCGCCAGAAACAAAAAAGGCACCCGAAGGTGCCTGTGCAAAAGAGCCCGGATGCGCTTAGAACTTGTGGCGGATACCAAGGCCGACGCCAAGCATGTTGTCGTTGTTGCTGCCGAGGAAGTAGCCGTTGGCGAAGCTGATGGCCGAGGTGTCGAAGTTCAGGCCAGCGTTCTTGGCGTACGCAGCGGTCAGGTAGACATCGGTACGCTTGGACAGGTTGTAGTCGGCGATGAAGGAGATCTGCCAGGGGTTGGCGAGGTGGGTGTTGCCGCCGAGGTTCTTGACATTGTCGTAGTTGTACTGCAGCGTCAGACCCAGCGGCGCGGTGACCTGGTAGTTGGCGCCGATCCAGTAATAGTCGTCGCGAAGCACGAGCGAGCCACCAGGGCCCTTGGATTGGCCCCAGCGATAGCCGCCCATGATCTTGGCCGGGCCAAAGGCATAGCTGGCTGCCGCGGCCGCCTTCTTGAAGGTGCCGGTGTCGCCGGTCGCGCTCAGGGTCGGATTGTACTGGTCGTAGGCGACGGTCGCGCCGAAAGGACCGGCAGCGTAGGCCACGCCGGCACCGTAGCCGGTATCGCGGCGGAACTGGCCAGGGACTTCGCCGTTGCCTGCTACACCGTTGCCGAAGGACCAGTGCGCAATCGCCGTCACCGGGCCGAACACGCCGGTGTACTTGGCGGTGTTGTCCGAGCGGAAGTTCAGGCCAAGCTGGGCCACCACCGGTTCATACTGGGTGGCGTAGCCGGCGGGCGAGAAGTTGGCGAGCACGTCGAAAATCGAGGTGTACTGGCGGCCGAAGGTGAAGCGGCCAACCTGGGCGCTTTCAATACCCACGTACGCTTGACGACCAAACAGGCGGCTGCCCTGCTGGAGCGTGCCGTTGTCAAGGGCGAAACCATTTTCGAGCACGAACAGCGCCTTCAGGCCGCCGCCCAGGTCTTCCACGCCACGCAGGCCCCAACGCGAGCCGGACAGGCCGCCGGACGACAGGCGGTAGACGTTATTGCCGCGGCCGGTATTGAAGCCGTTGGCCGCCGACGGCGCGACGCCGAGGTGGTTGACGTATTCGATGTTTATATCCGCCACGCCGTACAGCGTCACGCTGGACTGTGCCTGTGCGGCACTAGCGAATGCACCCAGCGCGGCCAGCGCGAGAAGCGATTTTTTCATGCTCGATGATCTCCATGTAGGAATTATTTGTGGTCAAGCGGAGAAACCTCCTGAGTCTCCTTGCACCGCTTACCCAACTTCGTCAGAAGTTGCCAAATACTGTAACAAACCGCCTTCGTTTCACAATCGGGTTGACTGCCCTTGTCAGCTTTTCGCAACTCAGGGTTTTGGAGTAGCGGATGCGGCAGGCGCTGGCCTGGCGCGGGCTGGCTGGAGGGCGGCGCGCAAGGCGGTCACGGTACAATGCGGGAAATCCCGAGGCGGTTTCAAACACGTTGTGTCCGCCGCGGCGGGAGCGGGCGGCATGCCCGTCCCGAGCAACCACCAGCGATGCATCCATGGATAACTTGATTCGCGAATTCGATGTGGCCTTGCGCGCGATCGCGGGCGTCACCCGTGCCAGCCGCGCCAATCCCGCGGAGGATCTGGCGCCCGATGCGGACGGCTTCGACGCGGCGCAGCGCCGGCATGTGGCCGGCCTGATGCGCGTCAACCACGTGGGCGAGGTTTGCGCCCAGGCCCTATACCAGGCCCAGAAGCTGACCGCGCGGACCGCGCAGGTGCGCGCGCAGATGGACGAGGCCGCGCGCGAGGAAGAAGACCATCTCGGCTGGTGCGCCGAGCGCTTGCGTGAGCTTGGCTCGCGTCCGAGCCTGCTCAACCCGCTCTGGTATGCCGGTGCATTTGCCATCGGCTGCGCGGCGGGCCGCGCGGGTGACCGGGGCAGCCTGGGTTTCGTGTCCGAGACCGAGTATCAGGTCGAGCAGCACCTGAATGGCCATCTCGAACAGATTCCCGCCGACGATGCCCGGTCGCGCGCGATCCTGGAGCAGATGCGCGACGACGAGGTCCGCCACGGTGCCGCCGCCCGCGAGGCAGGCGGCATGCCGCTGCCCGCGCCGGTGCGCGCGATGATGCGGGTGGCCTCGCGGATCATGACCACGGCCGCCTATCGGATCTGATCGGGATCTGATTGGGGTCCGATCGCGCTTTGGTACGGCGATGGATACCGGTCCGCAAGCGGGGTAGACTTCAAAACGTTGTATCCTTCCATCGGTCCCGCGTGGCTGAATTTCGTGCTGCAGGCAGTTCCTCCCTCTGTTGTTCTCAGGTGGTTTCTCTGCTTTCCTCCATAAGATCTTCATTTCATTAGGGATTCACTTTTTCGGTGCGTGAAGTGTGCGCGCTAAGTCATTGTTCTGATTCAAAAAAACCGGTTTGTTGCCATGCCGCGAGCCTTGACCCGCCAAATCGCTTCCTCTACAGTGGGAAATAGTGTGAGGAAGTGTGTTTTTGTGTGAAAAGGCTGTCTGACTGTGGGATCATCGTCCAGCGTCGGATTCGAAGGATGCATGCGCCAACCGGCGGTAACGATGCCGGCGCGGATCGGGAGCTAGCTTGTTTCAGGGCGCATCGGCGCTGTCACTGGATGCCAAGGGCCGGATGTCGATTCCGGCGCGGCACCGTGAAGCGCTGCAACAACAGGCCGAAGGCCGGGTGACGCTGACCAAGCACCCGGACGGCTGCCTGCTGCTGTTTCCCCGCCCTGAATGGGAAAACTTCCGTACTCGCATTGCAGCCTTGCCGATGGATGCGCACTGGTGGAAGCGCATCTTCCTGGGCAATGCCGCCGACGTCGACATGGACGGCGCGGGCCGGGTGCTGATTGCCCCCGAGCTGCGCAATGCCGCCATGCTCGACAAGGAAGTCATGCTGCTTGGTATGGGCAGCCATTTCGAAGTCTGGGATGCCGCGACCTACGCCGCCAAGGAACAGCAGGCGATGGCGCAAGGCATGCCGGATGCATTGAAGAACTTCTCTTTCTGACGAGGTCATGAGCTCAACCCAATCGCCGGGGACCACCGCCCTGCGCCATCGCACCGTGTTGCTGGACGAGGCTGTCGAAGCCCTGGTCTGGCGGCCGGATGGCGTCTATGTGGACGGCACCTTCGGCAGAGGGGGGCACAGCCGGGCAATACTGGCCCGGCTGGACCCGGCCGGGGCCCTGGTGGCCTTCGACAAGGATCCGGCAGCAATCGCAGAGGCGGGCACCATCGAGGATGCCCGCTTCTCCATTGAGCACACCAGCTTCGCCGAGATGTCGGAGCGCATGGCTGGGCGCGGCAAGGTAGCCGGGATACTGCTTGACCTGGGCATCAGCTCGCCGCAGATCGACGACGCGGAGCGGGGGTTTTCTTTTCGCTTCGAGGGACCGCTGGACATGCGCATGGACACCACCCGCGGCGTGACGGCCGCGCAGTGGCTGGCGCAAGCGGACGAGCAAGACATCGCAAGGGTGATACGGGACTATGGGGAAGAACGGTTTGCTGTACAGATTGCAAAGGCGGTTGTTGCTCGCAGGAGCGAACCCGGCCATGGCGGACCTCTCACTACGACTGCCGAGCTTGCCGCGCTCGTGGCGAAAACCGTCAAAACACGCGAGAAGGGTCAGGACCCTGCGACCCGCACCTTTCAGGCTCTACGGATTCACGTCAATCAAGAGCTTGCGGACCTCGAAAGCGGCCTGAGCGCCGCTTACGACTTGTTGCAGGCAGGAGGGCGGCTGGTGGTCATCAGCTTTCACTCGCTTGAGGACCGCATCGTCAAGCGGTTCATGCAGGCGCACGCCCGTCCGCAGCAGAACGCCGATCCTGCCATGCGTCGCGCGCCCCTTCGCGCGGACCAGTTGCCGCAGCCCACGCTGAAGCTGCTCGGCCGGATCAAGCCGGGCGCCGAAGAGATCGCCGCCAACCCGCGCGCGCGCTCGGCGGTGATGCGCGTGGCCGAGAAGCTGCCTGCCGTATTCACCACACAGGCGGGCCGCGCATGAACCGCCTGACCTTCTTCCTGCTGGCTGCCCTGATGCTGTGCGCGCTCTCGCTGGTGAGCGCGCAGCACCAGGCCCGCACCCTGTTTGTCGCCCACGAGCGCGCGCAGGCGGAAGAAAAGCAGCTCGACATGGACTGGTCGCGCCTGCAGTACCAGCAGAGCGCGCTTGGCAAGAGCGCACGCATTGCCGAAGCGGCGCGCACGCAGCTGAAGATGACGCCGGTGCTTGCCGGCAGGACCCAATATCTGGCAGGCGTGGTGTTCGATACGCAGCCCGCCAGCGCGCCCGCGGCCGCCGCGCCGCAGGGGAGCAAGCCATGACCATCTCCCGCCCCTCGCAAAACGCCCGGCGCGGCAGTCCGTCGCGCCCGCGCACCGGCCAGTTTGCCGCCAGCCCCGTGCTTGGCCTGCGCCTGCCGATGTGGCGCTCCAAGCTGGTGGTGTTCATGATGTTCGCCGCCTTCGTTGCGCTCGCCGGCCGCGCGCTGTGGATCCAGGGCCCGGGCAACCAGTTCTATGAAGCCGAAGGCAAGAAGCGCTTCCAGCGCACCCTTGATCTGCCGGCAACGCGCGGCAAGATTCTCGACCGCAACGGCCTGGTGCTGGCTACCAGCCTCCCGGTGAAGGCCATCTGGGCGGTCCCCGAAGACGTGCCCGACGAAATCGATGCGGACAAGATCCGCCAGTTGAGCAAGCTGCTCGACATGAGCGACAAGGAACTGCGCCGCAAGTTTACGGAAGACAAGAGCTTCGTCTACCTGAAGCGCCAGGTGTTGCCGGACGTCGCGGACAAGATCGCCGCGCTCAAGATYGAAGGCATCCACCAGACCCGCGAGTACAAGCGTTTCTACCCGGAAGGCGAGGCGATGGCGCATATCGTCGGCTTTACCAACGTGGAAGACCGCGGCCAGGAGGGCGTGGAGCTGGCGCGCGAAGCCGTGCTGGCCGGCAAGTCCGGCGCGCGCCAGGTGATCAAGGACCGCCTCGGCCGCGTGGTGGAGGATGTGGGCATCCTCAAGACGCCGCGCGACGGCGAGGACCAGCAGCTCTCGATCGACGCCAAGATCCAGTACCTGGCCTACAACGAGGTCAAGGCCATCGTCGAGCGCAGCAAGGCCAAGGCGGCCAGCGCCGTGGTGCTCGACGCGCAGACCGGCGAGGTGCTGGCGCTGGCCAACTGGCCGACCTACAACCCCAACGACCGCTCCCGCCTGTCGGGCGAGCAGCTGCGTAACCGGGTACTGACCGATACCTTTGAGCCGGGCTCGATGATGAAGCCGATCACGATCGGCCTGGCGTTGCAGCTCAAGCGCGTGACGCCGTCGACGGTATTTGCCACTGCCGGCAAATTCAACTACGAAGGCGCCACCATCAGCGACACCCACAACTACGGGGCGTTGACGGTTGCCGGCATCATCCAGAAGTCGAGCAACATCGGTACGACCAAGATCGCGATGCTGCTCAAGCCGCAGGAAATGTGGGATATGTATATGAGCGTGGGCTTGGGGCAGGCGCCCAAGATCGGCTTCCCCGGCGCCGTGGCCGGACGGGTGCGCCCGTTCAAGAGCTGGCGGCCCATCGAGCAGGCGACCATGTCCTATGGCTACGGCCTGTCCGTGTCGCTGTTCCAGATCGCCCATGCCTACACCATCTTCGCCCATGACGGCGAAATGATTCCGGTCACCATGTTCCGCAACCGGGGGCAAGTCACTGGCGAGCGCGTGCTGTCGCCCGAGGTGGCGCGCCAGGTGCGCGCCATGCTCGAGACCGTGACGGCGCCTGGCGGCACCGCGCCCGAGGCCCAGGTGATGGGCTACCGGGTGGGCGGCAAGACCGGCACCGCTTACAAGCACGTTGGCCGCGGCTACGACCGCAGCAAGTATCGCGCTTCCTTCATCGGCCTGGCGCCGATGTCGAATCCGCGCGTGATCGTGGCCGTCAGCGTGGACGAACCTACCTCCGGCAGCCATTACGGCGGTGCCGCAGCGGGTCCGGCCTTTGCCGCGATTACCGGCGGCGCGCTGCGCGCGCTCAACGTGCAGCCGGACTCGCCGATCCGGCAGCTGGTGGTGAGCGACAAGGTGCAGGAAAGCGAACCGTGGAGCGCGACCCAATGAGCCGGAACCTGCTCCCCCTCGAAGTGGCCGCGCAGGCCGGCGATGCGCTGGCGTGGCTGCGCCAGCACGCGCCTGCCGGCGCCAGGCTGACCGGCGACACGCGCCGGTTGACCCAGGGCGATGTCTTCCTCGCTTATGTGCTCGGCAACCAGCGCCTGTCGACCGATGCGCGCCCCCACATTGCCCAGGCCATCGCCCGCGGCGCCAGCGCCATTGTCTACGAGGCCGATGGGTTTGCCTGGCCGCACGCCGAAGCCGTGCCGCACCTTGGCGTGTCCGGCCTGCACCAGCTCGCCGGCCCGATCGCCGCGGGCTGGTACGGCAACGGCGCGCGCGACCTCGCGGTGACCGGCATCACCGGCACCAACGGCAAGACTTCGTGCAGCCAGTGGCTGGCGCGCGCGCTGCAGGTGGCCGGCAAGCGCTGCGCCACCATCGGCACGCTCGGCACCGGATTCCCGGACGCGCTCACGGCGACCGGTTTCACCACGCCCGACGCGGTCCAGCTGCAGGACAGCCTGGCGGAGCTGAACGCCGCCGGCGCGCGCGCCGTGGCGATGGAAGTGTCCTCGCACGGGCTCGAGCAGGGCCGGGTGGCCGGCACGCACTTCGCGGTGGCGGTGCTGACCAACCTGACCCAGGACCATCTCGACTACCACGGCACCATGGCCGAGTACGAGGCGGCCAAGGCCTTGCTGTTCCAGTGGCCCGGCCTGCGTGCCGCCGTGATCAACCGTGACGATGCCATGGGCAGGCGGCTGCTGACGGGCGCGCTGGCGGCCGGGCAGGTGATCGAATACGGCATCGACGGCGACAGCGCCGCAAGCCGCAAGGGCGGCCAGTGGTTGCGCGCCACCGGTGTGCGCGCCACGGCTGCCGGAACCGCCTTCCATGTCGACGGCAGCTTCGGCAGCGCCGAGGTCGCCACGCCGATGATCGGCGAGTTCAATGTCAGCAACCTGCTCGCCGTGCTCGGCGCGGTGCTCGCCAACGGCGTCGAGTGGGCTGCGGCCATCGACGCGCTGCGCACGCTCAAGCCGGTCGATGGCCGCATGGAACTGTTCGGCGGCAGCCATGGCGGCCAGGACGGGCCGCTGGCCGTGGTCGATTACGCCCACACGCCGGACGCGCTGGAAAAGACCCTGGCCGCGCTGCGCCCCGTGGCGCAGGCGCGCAAGGGACGCCTGTGGTGCGTGTTCGGCTGCGGCGGCGACCGCGATCCGATCAAGCGGCCGCTGATGGGCGCGGTCGCCGAGCGCCTTGCCGACGAGATCGTGCTGACCAGCGACAACCCGCGCAGCGAAGACCCGCAGGACATTCTCAACGCCATCGCCGACGGTATCGACGACCGCGGCCATACCCACCTGATCGAGGATCGCGCCGCCGCCATCCTTTACGCCATCAAGCACGCCACCGCGGCCGACGTGGTGCTGGTGGCCGGCAAGGGGCACGAAGCCACCCAGGAGGTGCATGGCCGCAAGCGTCCGTTCTCCGACCGCGAGCATGTGCGGCTGACGCTGGGTACGCGTGGGGTGTCGGCATGACCCAATTCACCATGACCGATTTGCAGCAAGCCGCCGGCTGGATCGCCGGCGCGCGTATTTCCGGGCCGGATGGCGCGGCCGGCCGTGCTTTCTCGCGCGTGCTCACCGACAGCCGCACGGTCCAGCCCGGCGACCTCTTTGTCGCGCTCAAGGGCGAGCGCTTCGATGCGCATGACTTCCTGGCCGATGTGGTGGCGCGTGGCGCCGCCGCGGTCGTGGTGGAGCGGGCGCCCGATGCCGGGCTTGGCATTCCCGCCATCGTGGTGCCCGATACGCGCCTGGCGCTGGGCCAGCTGGCCGCCGGCTGGCGCCGCGGTTTCAGCCTGCCCGCGGTCGCGGTGACGGGCAGCAACGGCAAGACCACGGTCAAGGAAATGATCGCGGCGATCTTCGCCGCGGCGGTAGGGGAGGGCGCCCGGCTCGCCACCGGCGGCAACCTGAACAACGATATCGGCCTGCCGCTGACCGTGCTCCGCTTGCGCCGCGCGCACCGGCTGGCCGTGCTCGAACTGGGCATGAACCACCCGGGCGAGACGGTTTACCTGGCTGGCATCGCCCAGCCCACCGTGGCCGTGGTGACCAATGCCCAGCGCGAGCACCAGGAGTTCATGGTGAGCGTCGAGGCCGTGGCGCACGAGCACGCGGCGGCCATCGCGGCATTGCCCGCCGACGGCGTGGCGGTGTTTCCGCTCGACGCCGAGGGCGGCGGCGCGCATGCCGGCATCTGGCGGCAGGCCGCCGGCCAGCGCCGCGTGCTGTCGTTCGGCCTGGATGCGAGCGCCGATGTCGGCGCCGACGTGCATTTGGAGGATGGCGTTCAAGTGATGCAGGTACGCGCGCCCGGCACCGCGTTCGAGGTCCGCTTGTCGGTGCTTGGCGCCCACAACGTGCGCAACGCGCTGGCGGCGGTCGCCTGTGCGCTGGGCGCCGGCGTGGGCGTTGAGGCAATCCAGGCGGGACTGGCCGGGTTTGCCGCCGTCAAGGGACGGCTGCAGGTCAAGCACGCAGCCGGCGGCACGCTGGTGATCGACGACAGCTACAACGCCAACCCGGATTCGGTGCGCGCGGCCATCGACGTATTGGCCGGGTTTGCCGCGCCGCGCCTGCTGGTGCTGGGCGATATGGGCGAAGTGGGCGACCAGGGGCCGGCCTTCCATGCGGAGATCGGCGCCTACGCGAACGCGCGCGGCATCGAGGCGCTATGGGCAACCGGCCAGGCCGTGGCGGATGCGGTGAAGGCATTCGGTGCGCGGGGCCGGCATTTCGAGCGTGCAGAAGACCTCGCCCAGGCGTTGGTGGAAGACAAGGACGGTGCCGTGGCGGCAGCCAGCGCGGTACTGGTGAAGGGATCGCGGTTCATGCGGATGGAACGGATGGTCGATGCGCTGGTCGCAAACACTCCCCCGCACTAATCGTCACTGGCAGTTATTACCAGTCATTTACCAGTCATTTACGCAATCAATCTGATAGCCCGGCACCGCCGGGCGGTTGTCGAAAGGAATACGGAAACACGATGTTATTGGCTCTGGCCCAGTGGCTGCAAAACGACTACAGCTTCCTGCGGGTCTTCAACTACCTGACCTTCCGCGCGGTGATGGCCAACCTCACCGCGCTTTTGATCGGGCTCGGCCTTGGGCCCTGGGTGATTCGCAAGCTGACCGAACTCAAGATCGGCCAGGCGGTGCGCACCATCGGCCCGCAGTCGCATCTGGTCAAGGCCGGCACGCCCACCATGGGCGGCGTGCTGGTGCTGGTGTCGATCGCCATCTCCACGTTGCTGTGGTGTGACTGGGGCAACCGCTTTATCTGGGTCGTGATGCTGGTGACCTTTGGCTACGGCGCGATCGGCTGGGTGGACGACTACCGCAAGGTGGTCTATCGCGATCCGCGCGGCATGTCGAGCCGCGAGAAGTTTTTCTGGCAGACCCTGATCGGCCTGGTGGCCGCGGTCTACCTGGCGTTTTCGGTGTCGGAAAGCAGCAATGTGCGGGTGTGGGACCTGTTCCTGGGCTGGGTCGAAGGCGGTCTGTCGCTCGACATGCCGTACAAGTCCAACCTGATCGTGCCTTTCTTCAAGGAAGTGAGCTATCCGCTGGGCGTGGCCGGTTTTATCGTGCTGACCTACCTGGTGATCGTGGGTTCGAGCAACGCGGTGAACCTGACCGACGGCCTGGACGGGTTGGTGATCATGCCCGTGGTGCTGGTCGGCAGCGGACTGGGCGTGTTTGCCTATGTGATGGGGAGTTCGGTCTACAGCAAGTACCTGCTGTTCCCGCACATCCCCGGGGCTGGCGAGTTGTTGATTTTCTGTTCGGCGCTGGCGGGGGCGGGCCTGGCCTTCCTCTGGTTCAACGCCCACCCGGCCCAGGTCTTCATGGGCGACGTCGGCGCGCTGGCGCTGGGCGGCGCGCTGGGCACGGTGGCGGTGATCGTGCGCCAGGAGATCGTGCTGTTCGTGATGGGCGGCATCTTCGTGGTGGAAACGCTGTCGGTGATGCTGCAGGTGAGCTGGTTCAAGATTACCAAGCGGCGCTATGGCCAGGGCAGGCGGTTGTTCAAGATGGCGCCGCTGCATCACCACTTTGAATTGTCGGGCTGGAAGGAAACGCAGGTGACGGTGCGCTTCTGGATCATCACCATGTTGCTGGTGCTCATTGGGCTGTCGTCGCTCAAGTTGCGCTGATCCGGCGCAACGCTATATCTATCAACGCAGAAACAGAAAGGGCGGGAATCGAAGTGTTTGGCGAGTTGCAAAAACCTCATGTGCTGGTACTGGGTCTCGGCGAATCGGGCCTGGCGATGGCGCGCTGGTGCGGCCAGTATGGCGCGCTCGTGCGCGTTGCCGACACGCGCGAGGCCCCTGCCAACCTGGTCTTCCTGCAAGCCGAACTGCCTTCGGCCGAATTTCATGGCGGTCCCTTCACGCAAGCACTGCTGGACGGCATCGAACTGGTGACCATCAGCCCCGGCCTGTCGCCACTGGAAGGCGCGACCGCAGCGCTGCTGGCCACGGCACGCGAGCGCGGGATTCCAGTATGGGGCGAGATCGAGCTGTTCGCGCGTGCGCTGGCGCACCTCCAGGCCGAGTCGGGCTATGCACCCAGGCTGCTGGCTATCACCGGCACCAACGGCAAGACCACCACCACCGCGCTGACCGGCCGCCTGGTGGAGCGCGCCGGCAAGAGCGTGGCGGTGGCGGGCAATATCAGCCCGTCGGCGCTGGACAAGCTGGCCGCCTGCATCGCGTCGGCCACGCTGCCCGAGGTATGGGTGCTGGAGCTGTCGAGCTTCCAGCTGGAAACCACGCACACGCTGGCGCCGCATGCCGCCACGGTGCTCAATATCTCCCAGGACCATCTCGACTGGCACGGCGGCATGGAAGCCTACGCCGCAGCCAAGGCCCGTGTCTTCGGTCCGGCCCCGGCGCCGGGCGAGGCCGGCTGCGTGCAGATCCTGAACCGCAACGACAGCCTGACCCTGGGCATGGCACGCCCTGGCACCGCGCCGGTGACCTTCGGCACCGACCTGCCCGAAGTGCCGGGCAGCTTCGGCGTGCTGCGCGAGGGCGGCATGCCGTGGCTGGTGGTGGCGGAGCCCGATAGCGAAGCCGAGGGCGAGAACAAGCCGCGCCGCCGCAAGGCCGCCGCCGAGGAAGCCGAAGCAGTGCCGGTGCGCCACAAGCGCCTGATGCCGGCCGACGCGCTGCATATCCGCGGCATGCACAACGCCGCCAACGCCATGGCTGCGATGGCGCTGTGCCGCGCCATCGACCTGCCGCTCAATGCCTTGCTGCATGGCCTGCGCGAATACCGCGGCGAACCGCACCGGGTGGAGTGGGTCGCCACGATTGATGATGTCGAGTTCTTCGACGACAGCAAGGGCACCAATGTGGGCGCCACCGTGGCCGCGCTGTCCGGGCTGGACAAGCGCGTGGTGCTGATCGCAGGCGGCGAAGGCAAGGGGCAGGATTTCTCGCCGCTGGCCGCGCCGGTGGCGCAGTACGCGCGCGCCGTGGTGCTGATCGGCAAGGATGCCGGCGAGCTGCGCCGCGCGCTGCAGGATGCCGGCGTCACGCTGGTCGACGCGGCCACGCTGGAGCAGGCAGTCACCCTCGCCGCCAGTGCGGCGCAGGGCGGCGACGCGGTGCTGATGTCGCCGGCCTGTGCCAGCCTCGACATGTTCCGTAACTATGTGCACCGCGCCGAAGTCTTTCGCGCCGCGGTGGAAGAACTGGCGATGTCCCGGGGGATCGTGCCATGAGCGACGGACAGGTCAAGCGCAGCGGCTTTATCGGCGCGACCATCGGCAACGCCTGGGGCGGATTGCGCGATGCGGTGTCCGGCGTCAAGCCGACGCGCTCGCGCATGATGGAGTACGACCAGCCGCTGCTGTGGGTGGCGATCGTGCTGCTCGCGCTTGGCCTGGTGATGGTGTTCTCGGCCTCGATCGCGCTGCCTGACTCGCCGCGCTACGCCAACTACCGCGAAAGCCACTTCCTCGCACGGCACGCGTTCGCGCTGTTCATCGGACTGTCCATGGGCTTGCTGGCGTTCCAGATCCCGGTCAAGTTCTGGGACAAGTACGCGCCCAAGCTGTTCGTGATCGCGCTGGTGATGCTGATCGTCGTGCTGGTGCCCTTCGTCGGCAAGGGCGTGAACGGCGCGCGGCGCTGGATTCCGCTCGGCATCATGAACTTCCAGCCGTCCGAGTTCATGAAGCTGGCGGTGGTGCTGTACACCGCCAACTACACCGTGCGCAAGCAGGAGTGGATGCAGAACGTGGGCAAGGGCTTCCTGCCGATGGGCGTGGCCGTGGTGGTGGTGGGCATGCTGCTGCTGCTGGAGCCCGACATGGGCGCCTTCCTGGTGGTGGCCACGGTGGCCATGGGCATCCTGTTCCTGGGTGGCATCAACGGCAAGCTGTTCGCCGGCCTGGTCGGCGTGGCGGTGGGCGCCTTCGCGCTGCTGATCACGGCGTCGCCATGGCGGCGCGAGCGGATCTTTGCCTATCTCAACCCGTGGGAAGAGAGCAATGCGCTCGGCAAGGCGTACCAGCTCACGCATTCGCTGATCGCCTTCGGGCGCGGCGAGTGGACCGGGGTCGGGCTGGGCGGCAGTATCGAGAAACTGCACTACCTGCCCGAAGCCCATACCGACTTCATCCTCGCCGTGATTGGCGAGGAATTCGGCTTCGTGGGCGTGCTGGTGGTGATCGTGCTGTTCTACTGGATGGTGCGCCGCGCCTTCGAGATCGGCCGCACCGCCTTGCAGCTCGACCGCACCTTTGCCGGCCTGGTGGCCAAGGGCGTCGGCATCTGGATCGGCTGGCAGACCTTTATCAATATGGGCGTGAACCTGGGCCTGCTGCCCACCAAGGGGCTGACACTGCCGCTGGTGAGCTACGGCGGCTCGGGCATTTTCATGAACTGCGTGGGCCTGGCGATCCTGCTGCGTATCGACTATGAGAATCGCGTGATGATGCGCGGAGGGAAGGTATGACCGCACCGCGCACCTTGCTCGTGATGGCTGGCGGCACCGGGGGGCACGTCTTCCCCGGGCTGGCGGTCGCGCGCGCATTGCGCGAGCAGGGCTGGCGTGTCGTGTGGCTTGGCAACCGGACCGGCATGGAAGCCACGCTGGTGCCCAAGTACGACATCCCGATGGAGTTCATCCAGTTCGGCGGCCTGCGCGGCAAGGGTCCGCTGACCAAGCTGCTGCTGCCGCTGAACCTGCTGCGCGCCTTCTGGCAGAGCCTGCAGGCGCTGCGCCGGGTGCGGCCCGACGTGGTGCTGGGCATGGGCGGCTATATCACCTTCCCCGCCGGCATGATGGCCTCGCTGCTGGGCCGGCCGCTGGTGCTGCACGAGCAGAACTCGATTGCCGGGCTGGCCAACAAGGTGCTGGCCAAGGTCGCGGACCGGGTGCTGTGCGCCTTCCCGAACGCACTGCCGGACAGCGAGTGGACCGGCAACCCGGTGCGCGACGAAGTCGCGCGGATGCTGGCGCCCGAGCAGCGCTACGACAGCCGCAGCGGGCCGTTGCGGCTGCTGGTGGTGGGTGGCAGCCTGGGCGCGGCAGCGCTCAACGACGTCGTGCCCAAGGCGCTGGCGCTGTTGCCGGAGGGCGAGCGCCCGCTTGTCAGGCACCAGGCCGGCGCCAGGCAGATCGACACGCTGCGCGCCAACTACCAGGCCGCCGGCGTCACGGCGGAAGCATTGCCCTTTATCGACGACATGGCAGCGGCCTACGCTGAGGCGGATCTAGTGATCTGCCGCGCGGGCGCGATGACCGTGTCGGAGGTGGCGGCGGCAGGCGTGGCGGCACTGTTCGTGCCGTTCCCGCATGCGGTCGATGACCACCAGACCACCAATGCGAAATTCCTGTCGAGCCAGGACGCCGCCTTGCTGGTCCAACAGAACGATCTGACCGCGAGCGGGTTGGCGCAGACGCTGGCCTCGCTATCGCGGACCCGACTCAAAGAGATGGCGCATCAGGCGCGCGGTCTGGCCAAGCCGGAAGCTACCCGGCGCGTGGCGGAGATCTGCAGCCAGATGGCCAGGGATTGATACAACGGATTCATGAAGCACATCGTCAAGAACATCCACTTCGTAGGCATCGGCGGCGCCGGCATGAGCGGCATCGCCGAGGTCCTGTTGAACCAGGGCTATAAGGTCACTGGGTCCGACGTGGGCAGCAATGCCGCCACGCGCCGCCTGGCGTCGCTGGGCGCGACCGTGATGCACGGCCACGACGCCGCCAATATCAACGGCGCCAACGCGGTGGTGGTGTCCACCGCGGTTGGCAACGACAACCCCGAGGTTCTGGCCGCGCGCGCCAAGCGCATCCCGGTGGTGCCGCGCGCGGTGATGCTGGCCGAGCTGATGCGCCTGAAGCAGGGCGTGGCCATCGCCGGCACCCATGGCAAGACCACCACCACCAGCCTGGTGGCGTCGGTGCTGGCCGAAGGCGGGCTCGATCCCACCTTCGTGATCGGCGGCCGGTTGAATTCGGCAGGCGCCAACGCGCGCCTGGGCACGGGCGACTTCATCGTGGCCGAGGCCGACGAGTCGGATGCCTCGTTCCTGAACCTGTTCCCGGTGATCGAGGTCATTACCAACATCGATGCCGACCACATGGACACCTACGGGCACGATTTCGCCCGGCTCAAGCAGGCGTTCGTGGAATTCACCCAGCGCCTGCCGTTCTACGGTATCGCGGTGCTGTGCGCGGATGACCCCAACGTGCGCGAGATCATGCCCTTCGTGTCCAAGCCGATCGTGCGCTACGGCTTTGCCGAGGACGCCCAGATTCGCGCGGTCAATGCGCGTGCGGTCGACGGCCAGATGCACTTCACCGTGCTGCGCCAGCTCAACGGCCATGCCGAGGCGCCGCTGGACGTGGTGCTGAACCTGCCCGGCATGCACAACGTCCAGAACGCGCTGGCAGCGATCGCCATTGCGACCGAGCTGGAAGTGCCCGACGCCGCCATCGTCAAGGCGCTGCGCGAGTTCCACGGGGTGGGACGCCGCTTCCAGCGCTATGGCGAAGTGGCCTGCGTCAGCACCGATGCGCAGGGCGAGACGAAGACCGAAGGCACCTTCACGCTGGTCGACGACTACGGCCATCACCCGGTCGAGATGGCGGCAACGCTGGCCGCGGCGCGCGGCGCGTTCCCCGGGCGCCGGCTGGTGCTGGCGTTCCAGCCGCACCGCTTTACCCGCACGCGGGATTGCTTCGAGGATTTCATCAAGGTGCTGGGCACCGTGGATGCGCTGTTGCTGGCCGAGGTCTATGCCGCCGGCGAAGCCCCGATCGTGGCCGCCGACGGCCGCGCGCTGACCCGCGCGCTGCGCGTGGCAGGCAAGGTTGAACCCGTTTTTGTGGAGCAGATCGACGACATGCCGCAGGCTATCCTGAATGCCGCCCGGCCCGGCGACGTGGTGGTGACAATGGGGGCCGGCACGATCGGCACCGTGCCCGGACAACTGGTTTCGCAACAGGCTGGGGGTCAGGCATGAGCTTCGTCGCCCATCCCAATATCGATCCCAAATCGCTCGGCAAGGTCGGCGTGCTGCTCGGCGGCCGTTCCGCCGAGCGCGAGATCTCGCTGCTGTCGGGCAATGGCGTGCTGTCTGCGCTGCGCTCGCGCGGCGTCGATGCCCATGCCTTCGATCCGGGCCTGCAGTCGGTGGCCGAACTGGCCACGGCCGGCTTCGATCGCGTCTTTATCGCCCTGCACGGCCGCTACGGCGAGGACGGCACCATCCAGGGCCTGCTGGAACAACTGGGCGTGCCCTACACCGGCAGCGGCGTGCTGGCTTCCGCGCTGGCGATGGACAAGCAGGCCACCAAGCGCCTGTGGATGACCCACGGGCTGCCCACGCCGCGCTTTGCGATGCTGCATGCCGATACCGATTTCGACGCCGTCGCCGCCGACCTGGGCCTGCCGCTCATCGTCAAGCCGGCGCGCGAGGGTTCGTCGATCGGCCTGAGCAAGGTGACCGAAGCGGGCCAGATACGTGCCGCCTTCGAAAAGGCCGCGGCGCTGGACAACGACGTCATCGCCGAGACGTTCATCGACGGCGCGGAGCTGACCTGCCCGATCGTGGGGGAGGGCGCCAGTGCCGAGGCACTGCCGGTGATCCGCATCGTCGCGCCCGGCGCCAATTACGACTATCAAAACAAGTACTTTACTGACGATACCCAATATCTGTGCCCGTCGGGCCTGCCGGACGAAGTGGAAGCCGAAGTCCGGCGCCTGGCGGTGCAATCCTTCCGCGTGCTCGGTTGCCGCGGCTGGGCGCGCGCCGATGTGATGCTGGACGCGCACGGCAAGTCTTTCCTGCTCGAGATGAATACGTCGCCCGGCATGACCGGTCATTCGCTGGTGCCGATGGCGGCGCGCGCGGTGGGCATCAGCTACGAGGATTTCGTCATGCAGGTGACCGCGGCCGCCACGCTGGACCTGCATCCCAGCGAAGCCTGGAAACCCGATTGAGCACTGAACCAGCATGGAACAGACACTGAAACCCGACAGACCGGAACCGGAACACGGCTAAGCCATGTGGCACAACACTCGCCTGCTCAACCTCATCGCCTCCACGCTCTACGCGCTGGTGGTGGTGATGGCGTTCGCGGCCGGCCTGCTATGGCTGGCGCAGCGGCCGGTGTTCGCCATCACGCACGTCCAGGTGGCGGCGATGGAAGGCGGCTCCCTGCGACATGTCAATGCGCCGAGCGTTCGCGCCAACGCGCTGGGCAAGCTCTCGGGCAGCTTTTTCACGCTCGATCTCAACGAGGCGCGGCAGATCTTCGAGTCGGTGCCCTGGGTGCGCCGCGCCAGCGTCCGGCGTGAATGGCCCAACGGGCTGGCGGTCGAGGTCGAGGAGCACGAAGCGCTCGGTACGTGGGGCAATGCCGACAGTGGGCGCCTGATCAACACGTATGGCGAAGTTTTCGTCGCCAATCCGGCGGAAGCCGAGGAAGATGCCCAGTTGCTCGCGCTCGACGGCCCACCGGACAGCGAAGGCGACGTGGTGGACAAGCTGGAGACCATGCGCGAATGGTTCAAGCCGCTCAAGGTCGAGCCGCTGGCGGTCACGCTGTCGTCGCGCTATGCGTGGCGCGCGAAATTGTCCAACGGCATGGTGGTGGAGCTTGGGCGCGAACAGAACGACGAGGAGCGCGACGCCATGGTACAGCGCGTCAAGCGCTTCGTCGTGGCCTGGCCCCAGGTCACCGAGCAGTGGGGCAAGCAGATCGAATACGCGGACCTGCGCTACCCCAACGGGTTCGCCATCCGCGCGGCCAACGTGCGGTTCCTGACCGATGCCCAGGCAGCGGCGGCCGCCAAGGCGAAGGCCGCCGGGACCAGCACCAGTACAAGCACCAGCACCAGCACCAGCACAACTACCAGTACCAATCCGATTAACAAACCGACGCGACTCAAGAGCAAGAACGCGGAGAAAAACCGATGAGCAAGGAATACAAGGACCTACTGGTCGGTCTCGATATCGGCACTTCCAAGGTGGCCGCGGTCGTGGCGGAGTTGCGCCCCGACGGCAGCTATGAAGTGATCGGGATGGGCCAGTCAGAGTCCAAGGGTCTGAAGAAAGGGGTCGTGGTCAATATCGAGGCCACCGTGCAGTCCATCCAGCGTGCGCTGGAAGAGGCTGAACTGATGGCCGATTGCAAGATTTCCGAGGTGTTCACCGGCATTGCCGGCAGCCATATCCGCAGCTTCAATTCCAGCGGCATGGTGGCGATCAAGGACAAGGAGGTCACCCAGACCGACGTGGCCCGGGTGATCGAGACTGCCAAGGCGGTCAATATCCCGACCGACCAGCAGATCCTGCACATCCTCACGCAGGAATTTATCATCGACGGCCAGGAAGACGTGCGCGAGCCGATCGGGATGAGCGGCATCCGGCTGGAAGTGAAGGTGCACATCGTCACCGGTGCGGTCAGCGCGGCGCAGAACATCGTCAAGTGCGTGCGCCGATGCGGGCTGGAGGTGCACGACCTGATCCTGCAGCCGCTGGCGTCGAGCCTGGCAGTGCTGACCGAGGACGAGAGGGAACTCGGCGTGGTGCTGGTCGACATCGGCGGCGGCACCACCGATATCGCTATCTTCAGCGAAGGCGCGATCCGGCATACGGCCGTGATCCCCATCGCCGGCGACCAGATCACCAACGACATCGCCATGGCGCTGCGCACGCCCACGCCCGATGCCGAGGACGTCAAGATCCAGTACGGCATTGCCAAGCAGGCCATCGCCGATCCGGACGACATGATCGAGGTTCCCGGCGTGGGCGACCGCGGCACGCGCTCGCTATCGCGCCAGGCGCTGGCGGCGGTGATCGAGCCGCGTATCGAGGAGTTGTACTCGCTGGTGCACCAGGTGGTGCGCGAGTCGGGCTACGAAGAATTGCTGTCGTCCGGTGTCGTGATTACCGGCGGCACGGCGATGATGCCGGGCATGGTGGAACTGGGCGAGGACATCTTCCTCAAACCGGTTCGGGTCGGCGTGCCGGAATATCGCGGAAATTTGCATGAAGTAGTCAAGAGTCCGCGCTATTCGACCGTAATGGGACTGCTGCTCGAAGGTCGCGTGCAACGCATGCGAGGCCGCAAGGTCGCGGTGCAGAGCGGCTCGGTCAAGCAGGTGTGGACGCGCATGAAGGAATGGTTCGTCGGCAATTTCTGAGCTTGCCGGCGTTTGGTTTGCACTTGAGTGAAAGGCGGCCTGTCCACGTCATTGCGGACGGGCCGTTAAACAGGCAGTTTTCTTTTGATGGTTTCTTGTTCAGTAACCAAGGGTTGCGGCGGGGAGGCTGCAGCGTTTGGCGGCTGATACTTCTTGGAGGCAGTGATGGACTTTGACATGATCGAGACGGAGTTGCAGGACGGCACCATCATCAAGGTGATTGGCGTGGGCGGCGCGGGCGGTAACGCTGTGCAGCACATGATCAGCCGTGGCGTGCAAGGGGTCGAATTTATCTGCATGAACACCGATGCGCAGGCGCTCAAGCGCTCCAGTGCCTCGCGTGTGCTGCAGCTCGGCAACACTGGCCTGGGCGCCGGCGCCAAGCCGGAGGTGGGCCGTAACTGCGCAGAGCAGGCGCGCGAGCAGATCGCCGACTCGCTGCGCGGTGCGCACATGGTCTTCATCACTGCCGGCATGGGCGGCGGCACCGGTACCGGCGCCGCTCCCATCGTGGCCCAGGTTGCCAAGGAAATGGGCATCCTGACCGTGGGCGTGGTCAGCAAGCCCTTCGAGTTCGAAGGCGCGCGCCGCGCCAAGGTGGCGGAAGCCGGCTCGGGCGAGCTGGAGTCCTGCGTCGATTCGCTGATCGTGGTGCTCAACGAGAAGCTGTTCGAAGTGATGGGCGACGACGCCGAGATGGACAAGTGCTTCCAGTGCGCCGACGACGTGCTGCACAACGCGGTTGCCGGTATCGCCGAGATCATCAATGTCGATGGCCTGGTGAACGTCGACTTCGAAGACGTGAAGACGGTCATGGGCGAGCAGGGCAAGGCCATGATGGGCACGGCCACMGTGTCGGGCGTGGACCGCGCCCGCCTGGCGGCCGAGCAGGCTGTTGCCAGCCCGCTGCTGGAGGGTGTGGACCTGTCGGGTGCGCGCGGMGTGCTGGTCAACATCACGGCCAGCCGTTCGCTCAAGCTGTCGGAAACCAAGGAAGTCATGAACACCATCCGCAGCTATGCCGCGGAAGATGCCACCGTGATCTTCGGCACGGTGTATGACGACGCCATGGGCGACGCGCTGCGCGTGACGGTGGTGGCCACGGGCCTGGGCCGCTCGGCCAAGAAGCAACAGCCGATGACCCTGCTCAAGACCGGTACCGACAACATGCCGGTGCAGATGATGGGCAACATGACCAACAACGTCGGCCACGGTCACGGTCACGGCCACGGCCACGGCCACAGCAACGCGCCCGACTACAGCAACCTGGACACGCCGGCGGTATGGCGCAGCTCGCGCGAGTCTGCATCGGCTCACGTGGCGGCGCTGCAGGAAAAGGGTGTGGATACGTACGACATCCCGGCCTTCCTGCGCAAGCAGGCGGACTGAGTTGGCTCGGCAGGGTGTGGGCAAGGCCGGCCGCAGTCAGGCCGCGACCCCGGACCAGCGAAACAC
Source organism: Cupriavidus sp. 01T418 (assembly GCF_056398885.1). Taxonomy (NCBI): domain Bacteria; kingdom Pseudomonadati; phylum Pseudomonadota; class Betaproteobacteria; order Burkholderiales; family Burkholderiaceae; genus Cupriavidus; species Cupriavidus sp. 01T418. The sequence goes on along the minus strand of NZ_JBFTQG010000031.1, from coordinate 59,001 downwards.
GCTAGCGCTCCCTATCCGCTCGTGTTGCGCCCCGGTGGTGGCGGACTGACCCGCTCGGTCATGCCGCACCCGCGCTGACGCTCTCAGGTCGCATCCCGTCGCCGGGACAGGCGTGCCTCCGGCCGCCTCCCCGGACTGGTCTCCCGCCATCCCGGCCGGGATGTGCCGTCGTCCGCGCGCCGATCGCAAGATCGGTGCGCGGATCCATTTTGAAAAAGCAGCGTCGCCCGGAGCCCTTGAGGTCTTGAGGTCTTGAGGTCTTGAGGTCTTGAGGTCTTGAGGTCTTGAGGCCTTGAGGCCTTGAGCCTGGTGCCGTAAAGGCCGCCTCCACCCGCCAGTCTCCCGGTCATGTCGGACAATTTCGACGATGTATTCGGGCGGTGTCCGGCTTGGGCACCCGCGGTGGGCGCACTATGATGCTAAACAGGGTTTTTGCCGAGACAGGAAGACACAGCATGATCGCCATTGGAGCGCGTGTGCCCGACGCCACGCTGAACGAATTTTTTGAAGTGGAAGCCGGCGGCTGCACCCTCGGGCCCAATGCCTTCTCGGTTGCCGAACTCGCGCGTGGCCGCAAGATCGTGGTGTTTGGCCTGCCGGGCGCCTTCACCCCTACCTGCTCCGCCAGGCATGTGCCGGGCTATGTGGCGCAGGCCGAGGCGCTGCGCGCGGCCGGCGTCGACGAGGTCTGGTGCGTGTCGGTGAACGACGCCTTTGTCATGGGCGCCTGGGGCCGCGAGCAGAACACCGCCGGCAAGGTGCGGATGATGGCCGATGGCAGCGCCGAGTGGACGCGCCGGCTGGGCCTGGAGCAAGACCTGACCGGGCGCGGCATGGGCGTACGCTCCAAGCGCTACGCCATGGTGCTCGACGATGGCGTGGTCACCCACCTGTGGCTCGAAGCGCCTGGCGAATTCAAGGTCAGCAGTGCTGAAGCGGTACTGGCGGCGTTGCGCGCTTAATACGGGAATGTGTCATCGGTACACTTCCAAGTGATTTTCTTGTCGCTTATTTCGCTTTATTTCCTGGGAATAACACACCGAAACAAAGTGATGCAGCGCACCAAACGTAGTGGTGGTAAAATCGCTGTATTAGAAAGTGCATTCGATAGATTTTAATAATGGCTGAGATCGTTATGCTCAAACAGCGCACCATCAAATCCCTGGTCAAGACCGTTGGCATAGGCTTGCACTCGGGTCGTAAAGTGACGCTGACGCTGCGCCCGGCCCCGGTAGATACCGGCATCGTATTCACCCGCGTCGACCTGCCCGAAGCGGTCGAGATCCGCGCGGACACGCTAGCCATTGGCGACACGCGTCTGGCGTCGGTCCTGCAGAAGGATGGCGCGCGCGTGTCGACCGTGGAACATTTGATGTCCGCCTGCGCGGGTCTTGGCATCGACAACCTGTACGTGGATGTCGACGCCGAGGAAATCCCGATCATGGACGGCAGCGCCGCGTCCTTCGTCTTCCTGCTGCAGTCCGCCGAAATCGAGCAGCAATCCGGGCCCAAGCGTTTTATCCGCGTGAAAAAGGCCGTGGAAGTCCGCGAAGCCGACAAGCTGGCGCGTCTGGAGCCTTATTTCGGCTTCAAGCTGGCTTTCACCATCGATTTCCGCCATCCGGCGGTGGACAAGACCGGCCAGACATTCTCCATCGATTTTGCCGACACCAGCTACGTGCGCGAGATTGCCCGCGCCCGGACTTTCGGCTTCGCCCATGAAGTCGAGGCGTTGCGGGAGATGGGGCTGGCACGCGGCGGCAGCCTGGATAACGCCATCGTGCTCGACGAGCACCGGATGCTGAACAACGAGGAGCTGCGCTATGGCGACGAGTTCGTCCGCCACAAGATCCTCGATGCGATCGGTGACCTGTATGTGGTCGGGCATCCGTTGATTGGCGCCTATATCGCCAACAAGTCCGGGCACGGGCTGAACAACCAGCTGTTGCGGGCCTTGCTGGCGGACCAGGAAGCGTACGAGATAGTGACGTTCGACCGCGTCGAGGATGCGCCCCCGGCGTTCCTGCCGCAGTTGCAGCCGGCGTTCGCCTGACGCTGGAGGGCAGTCCGGGGCCACGCTGCCGGCCCCAAATGAAAGCCGGCCCGCAGGCCGGCTTTTTTGCGTCGGGGAGGCGCGCGTGGACAGGGAGGTTCGCCCTTAGCGGTGGTGCGACAACAGCGTATTCAGGGCATCGCGCAACGGCGACTCGGGCAGTTCCTGGGCCAGCTGGGTCAGGCTGGACAAGCCGGTGGCCGACATCCGGGCCACCTTGGGCTTGACCAACGGCCCGGTGTCCCAGTCACTCTGCCGGCCGACCTCGGGTTGTACCCTCACGCGGATTGCGGTAATCTGCGACCCTCGCTGTTGCAGCCTGGAAAGTAGTGTAGGCACCACTTGTCGAACGCGTGCCGCTGCCGCGCCATGGGCTGCAAGCAACAGCAAGGTTCGCTCCGATTGGCCTTGGCCGATCCCGCGGGCGTCCTGCTTGACACCAGCGACAGCAATGCCGTCCTGCAGTCCGCGTGGCAGGAGGGACAGCACTTCAGCTTCCAGTACCGCCAGTTCCCGCGCCGTCTGCATCAGGGCCGAGACCGGGCCGGCTTTGTCCAGCCAGTCATTGAGCGGCTTGGCTGCGGCCGTCTGGAGGGCGTAATGGGTAAACATGCGCATGCGCGCATTCTAGCGTGCCGCTGGCGTCAGCGCGGCGGCTTATGCGCCTCGGCTGCATTGCCGGTGCCGTGCCAGCGAAGGAGTTGCATCCTGCAGATCATCGTGCTTCATCCGCGCCTGCCGCGCGTGCGCCATTTCACCTTGTCACGCGGGAAGGTCTTCGCCTGCATCGTGCTGCTGTGCCTGCTTGTCGCGCTGGTCTCGTCGGCGCTGACCTGGATCGCGGCGCGCTCAGGCCTTGGTGCGCCGCAGCAGGCGCCGGACGGCGATGCCTACCTGCGCGCCAACCTCAATGTCCTGGCCGCGCGCGTGGGCGAGATCCAGGCCCGCATGGTGCGGCTGGACGCGCTTGGCGAGCGGGTTTCGGGGCTTGCCGGCATCGCACCGAAGGAATTCAACTTCCAGCAACCGCCCGGCCGTGGCGGCCTCGCGCCCGCGGCGCAGTCGCACACCTCGAGCCTGACGGAGCTGCAGCTCGCGCTGGCCAGGCTGTCGGAACAGGCCGAGCGGCATGCGGACTATTTCGATGTGGTGGCCAGCACCCTGCTGGATCGCCGGATCGAGGATCGCCGCATTCCGCGCGTGCTGCCGGTCGCGGCCGGCTATGATGCGTCGGGCTTCGGCTGGCGCTTCGATCCCTTTACCGGGCGCCGCACACTGCATGAGGGCGTCGATTTCGCCGCGCCCGCCGGCACTCCGATCGTCGCGGCGGCCGGCGGCGTGGTGGTGGCGGCGGAGTGGCATCCCGAGTATGGCAACCTGATCGACATCGATCACGGCAATGGTCTCAAGACGCGCTACGCGCACGCTTCCAGGATGCTGGTGAAGCCTGGCGACCTCGTCAAGGCCGGCCAGCAGGTCGCGCTAGTGGGCTCCACGGGGCGCTCCACCGGCGCGCATCTGCATTTCGAGGTGCATGTGGACGGCACCCCGCAGAATCCCGATCGCTTCCTGGCGGTGGCTAAAGCGGCACCGGCGCAGGCAGCCGTGGCGTCAATGCCGACTGATCGCACCGCCATCCGTTGAAGTACCGGGGCTCGCCCCGATGTGGAAGGACTGGATGCGCGGGCTGCCTGCGGACAGGGGGTGCGATATTTCGCCCGCCGCTTGGTTCCGGTCGTGACCCGCGCGCATGATAAACTCGGCGTTTTGCGCCAATCTTCCTATTTCCTCGCGCGGTCCGCCCTGGGCAGCCGGCCAAGCCGGCCGCCAAGCCGCCTAGTGCGTACCACGGCGGCGTACCACTTGCGTAGGTGAAAGCAATCGATGATCACGGGCCTTCTCAAGAAAGTCTTCGGCAGCCGTAATGAACGGCTGATCAAACAATATGGCAGGGCAGTCGCGCAGATCAATGCGCTGGAGCCGAAGTTCGAGGCACTTTCGGATGACGACCTGCGCGGCATGACCGAGGTCTTCCGGCAGCGCCATGCCGCCGGGGAGTCGCTCGAGGCCTTGCTGCCCGATGCCTTCGCGGTGTGCCGCGAGGCCAGCAAGCGGGTCATGAAGATGCGCCATTTCGACGTCCAGCTGATCGGCGCCATGGTGCTCAACGACAACAAGATCGCCGAAATGCGCACCGGCGAGGGCAAGACCCTCACCGCGACGCTGGCGGTGTACCTCAATGCCATCACCGGCAAGGGCGTGCACGTTGTTACCGTGAACGACTACCTGGCCCAGCGCGATGCCGAGTGGATGGGGCGCCTGTACAACTTCCTCGGCCTGTCGGTCGGCGTGAACCTGTCGCAGATGCCGCATGACCAGAAGGCAGCGGCCTACGCGGCCGACATCACCTACGGCACCAACAACGAGTTCGGTTTCGATTACCTGCGCGACAACATGGTCTACGACCCTGGCCAGCGCGTGCAACGGCCGCTGAACTACGCCATCGTCGACGAGGTGGACTCGATCCTGATCGACGAGGCGCGCACCCCGCTGATCATCTCGGGCCAGGCGGAGAACCACACCGACCTGTACCAGCGCATGAACGGCGTGCCCAAGCTGCTCGATCGCCAGATCGGCGAGGAAAAGGCAGACGGCACCGGTGTCGAGAAGCCCGGCGACTACTACGTGGACGAAAAGGGCCATCAGGTCTACCTGACCGAAGCGGGCCACGAGAAGGCCGAGGAAATCCTGGTGCAGCAAGGCCTGATCGGCGAGGGCGAATCGCTCTACGCGCCGCAGAACATCACGCTGATGCACCACCTGTACGCCGCCCTGCGCGCGCACAGCCTGTTCCATCGCGACCAGCACTACGTGGTGCAGAATGACGAAGTCGTGATCGTCGACGAATTCACCGGCCGCCTGATGACGGGCCGCCGCTGGTCCGATGGCCTGCATCAGGCAGTGGAAGCCAAGGAAGGCGTGACCGTCCAGCAGGAAAACCAGACACTGGCCACGATCACCTTCCAGAACTACTTCCGCATGTACGAGAAGCTGTCCGGCATGACCGGCACGGCCGATACGGAAGCCTACGAGTTCCAGGAAATCTACGGCCTCGAAGTGGTGGTGATCCCCACCAACCGCGGCGCCCAGCGCAAGGACTTCCAGGACCAGATCTACAAGACCTCGACCGAGCGCTACGATGCCGTGGTGCGCGATATCCGCGACTGCTACGACCGCGGGCAGCCGGTGCTGGTGGGCACGACCTCGATCGAGACCTCGGAATACCTGTCCGACCTGCTGAACAAGGCCACGCTGCCGCACCAGGTGCTCAACGCCAAGCAGCACGCGCGCGAAGCCGAGATCGTGGCGCAGGCGGGCCGGCCCAAGATGATCACCATCGCCACCAATATGGCGGGCCGTGGTACCGACATCGTGCTGGGCGGCAATGTGGAGAAGCAGGCGGGCTTCATCGAAGCCGACGAAAGCCTTTCCGACGCCGACAAGGCCGCGCGCATCGGCCAGCTCGAGGGCGAATGGCAATCGCTGCACGAGCAGGTCAAGGCCGCCGGCGGCCTGCATATCGTGGGCACCGAGCGCCATGAGTCGCGTCGTATCGACAACCAGCTGCGCGGTCGTGCCGGCCGCCAGGGCGATCCGGGCTCGTCCCGCTTCTACCTGTCGCTGGACGACCAGCTGCTGCGCATCTTTGCCGGCGACCGCGTGCGCGCCATCATGGAGCGCCTGAAGATGCCGGAAGGCGAGCCAATCGAGGCGGGCATCGTCACGCGCTCGATCGAATCCGCCCAGCGCAAGGTCGAAGGCCGCAACTTCGACATCCGCAAGCAACTGCTGCAGTACGACGACGTCGCCAACGACCAGCGCAAGGAAATCTACAAGCTGCGCAACGAAGTGCTCGAGTCGCAGGACGTCGGCGAACTGGTGAAGAACCTGCGCGAGAGCGTGCTGGTCGAGACGTTCCGCGACCACGTGCCGGCCGACACCATGGAAGAGCAGTGGGACATCGCCGGCCTGGAGGCCAAGCTGCGCGAGGAATGGTCGCTGGAAGTGCCGCTGGCCACGACCATCGAGGCCGCCCAGAGCATCGAGGACGAAGAACTGCTGAACCTGATCCTCCGTGCCGCCGACGAGCGATACGACGGCAAGGTCAACCAGGTCGGCCGCGAATCCTTCGCCGGCTTCGAGCGCTCGGTGATGCTGCAAAGCATCGACACCCACTGGCGCGAACACCTGGCGGCGCTGGACCACCTGCGCCAGGGCATTCACCTGCGTGGCTATGCGCAGAAGGATCCCAAGCAGGAATACAAGCGTGAATCGTTCGAACTGTTCGCCCGCCTGCTCGACGTGATCAAGGTCGAGGTCACGCGCGTGATCTTCAACGTGCAGATCCAGTCGCCGGAAGAGCTCGAACAGGCTTCGGAGCAGATCGAGGAAGGCCTGTCGCATCTGGCCAACGTGCAGTACAAGCACGACGAGTTCGCCGAGGCCACGCAGGTGGCGGAGGGCGTCGGCAGCACCGCGCCCGAACGCGCCGGCGTCGCCTACGCCGCGGCGGCAGAAGCCGCCGGCATGGCCAAGGTGGGGCGCAACGATCCCTGCCCATGCGGCTCCGGCAAGAAGTTCAAGCAGTGCCACGGCAAGCTCAGCTAAGCCGCGCACCGTGAAATCAGCCAACATGCCCGCGCAAGCGGGCATGTTCGTCAGGGGAGGCGCACCATGCACCATCCGCCGCCGCCTGGCCTTGGTAAAAGCAGCAAGAACAGAAATACCAGCAACGTCGAACACGTAGAGGAACGCACATGGCCGTCAACCTGCCCCTGCCGCTGGCAGAGAACCTGAAACCTGTCGCCGGCGTCGAGCTCGGCTGGGCCGAAGCCGGTGTCCGCAAGGCCAACCGCAAGGACGTGCTGGTGGTGCGCCTTGCCGAAGGCAGCACCGTGGCTGGCGTGTTCACCCGCAACCGTTTCTGTGCCGCACCGGTGCAGGTTTGCCGCGAGCACCTGGCCGCGGGCAAGGGCATCCGGGCGATCGTGGTCAATACCGGCAATGCCAATGCAGGCACCGGCGAGCCGGGCCTGGCCAATGCGCGCGCCACTTGCGATGCGCTGGCCGCGCAGCTCGGCATCGCCGCCGAGCAGGTGCTGCCGTTCTCGACCGGCGTGATCCTCGAGCCGCTGCCGGTGGACCGCATCACCGCCGCGCTGCCAGCCGCGATTGCCAATGCCAGAACCGACAACTGGCTGGCAGCGGCGGAGTCGATCATGACCACCGATACGCAGCCCAAGGCCGCGTCGCGCACCCTGCAGATCGGCGGCAAGACCGTGACACTGTCCGGCATCAGCAAGGGTGCGGGCATGATCCGTCCCAATATGGCGACCATGCTGGGTTTTGTCGCCACCGATGCCACCGTGTCCCAGGATGTGGTGCAGGCGCTGGTGTCATACGCGGCGGACCGGTCCTTCAACAGCATCACCATCGACGGCGATACTTCGACCAACGACTCCTTCGTGCTGATTGCCAGCGGCCAGGCCGGCGCGCCGGCCATCACGCGTGCCGAGGGCGCCGACTTCGAGGCGCTGCGCGCCGCGCTGACCGACCTGTCGCAGGAACTCGCGCAGATGATCGTGCGCGATGGCGAGGGTGCCACCAAGCTGATGACCATCCAGGTCGAGGGCGGCAAGGACGTGGCCGAATGCCGCCTGATCGCCTACGCGGTGGCGCACTCGCCGCTGGTCAAGACCGCCTTCTACGCCTCGGACCCCAACCTGGGCCGTATCCTGGCGGCGGTGGGCTATGCCGGCGTGGACGATCTCGAGGTCGAGCATGTCAATTTGTGGCTGGACGATGTTTTGGTCGCGCGCGACGGCGGCCGCAACCCCGAGTATCGTGAGGAAGACGGCCAGCGCGTGATGAAGCAGGCCGAGATCACCGTGCGCATTGCGCTCGGCCGCGGCGACGCCACCGCCACGGTGTGGACCTGCGACCTGTCGCACGACTACGTTTCGATCAACGCGGACTACCGTTCGTAAGCACTGCCGAGCGCCCGCCGTGCCCACGTGCGCGGCAGGCGTGCCGTACCCCCGCCAACGATCCGCCATCCCCCCAAGCCGCCATGTCAGACCTTGCTGCCCGCCTCGACAATTTCCTCGCCCGCCTTGAACAATGGCTGCCGCCTCAGCTGACCGAGTCCGACTGGGAGCAGGCGGTCGCCTTCCGCTGGCGCAAGCGGCAGAGCCTGTTCGGCAATATCGGCTACCTGCAGGCGATCCGCCAGCTGCCGCCGATCCATCTGGACGACCTGAAGAACATCGAGCGCCAGAAGAGCGCCATCGTCGCCAATACACGCCAGTTCGTGCAGCGCCTGCCGGCCAACAACGTGCTGCTGACCGGTGCGCGCGGTACCGGCAAGTCCTCGCTGATCAAGGCCTGCCTCAACGCCTTCGTCAAGGATGGCCTGCGGCTGGTGGAAGTCGACAAGGACGAACTCGGCGACCTGGGCGATATCGTCGAGCAGTTGTCGGGGCGTCCCGAGCGCTTCGCCATCTTCTGCGACGACCTGTCGTTCGAAGAAGGCGAGTCGGGCTACAAGTCGCTGAAGTCGGCGCTGGACGGCTCGGTGGCGGCGCAGTCGGATAATGTGCTGATCTACGCCACCTCCAATCGCCGCCACCTGTTGCCCGAGTACATGAAGGACAACGAGACCTACCGGCACACCGACGATGGCGAGATCCATCCCGGCGAGGTGGTGGAAGAGAAAATCTCGCTGTCCGAGCGCTTCGGGCTGTGGCTGTCGTTCTATCCGCCCAAGCAGGACGAGTACCTGGCCATCGTCGGCCACTGGCTCGGCCATTTCGGCTGCAGCGCCGAAGACATCGCCGCGGCACGCGGCGATGCGCTGGTATGGGCGCTGGAGCGCGGCTCGCGCTCGGGCCGGGTGGCCTGGCAATTCGCCCGCGACTGGGGCGGCAAGCATGGCAAGCCGTACCTTGCCTCGGCGCAGGACGGCCAGGCATGAGCGAGGCGCTGCAAACCACCGAAGCCGCCACGCCGCCGCGCAAGGTGACCGAGGTTGCCGTGGGTGTGATGGTGCTGGCCGACGGCCGCTTCCTGCTGGCCCAGCGGCCTGCCGGCAAGCCCTACGAAGGCTACTGGGAATTCCCTGGCGGCAAGCTGGAGCCGGGCGAGTCGGTGGAGGAAGCGCTGGGGCGCGAGCTGCACGAGGAACTCGGCATCGAGGTGGGCGCATGCGTGCGCTGGCACGTGCTGGAACATGATTACCCGCATGCCTATGTGCGCCTGCATTTCTGCAAGGTCACGGCGTGGAAGGGCGAACTGGTCGGCCGCGAGGGCCAGGCCTTCTCGTGGCAATCGGCGCCGGTGGACGTGGGCCCCCTGCTGCCCGCCACCATCCCCGTGTTGGACTGGCTGGCCGCCGAGAGCGGCGCTGCCTGAGCTTGCGGGGCCATGACGGCCCCGCAGCGCTTAGTCCTTGTCGTCCTCGTCCGGCGAGGGATTCTCGCCAGGTTTGCTGCCGATCACGTATTTCTCGGCAGCCCACGCACCCAGGTCGATCTGCTTGCAGCGGTTCGAGCAGAAGGGACGGAATTTATTCTCGGGTACCCAGGCCACGTCGGTGCCGCAGGTGGGGCATTTGACTACGGTTGTCATTGCTTCAGAAATTACAGAGCTTGAGCAGGAAGGGAATATCGGCATCGACCGAGCGCGGACGAAGATCGCCATCCTGCTGCGTGAAACGCACCCACAGCATGTACTTGTTGGCGCTCATCTCCGGGATGAAGGCCAGCAGCGATTCGTCCAGCAGCACCTGCATCAGCTGGTAGCTGCGCCCGGACAGCATCTGCTGGTAGCTGCCGCCGGTGGCGATGACCTTGCCGCTCTGGCCGGACTCGCGCAACAGGCGCAACACGGTGTTGGTGCCAACGCGCAGCGGCACCAGCGGGCGCGCCCACTTGAGGATGTCCGAGCGGCGCTCTTCCGCGGGACGGTGCTGCCACGCGTAGTAGGCCGGCAAATCGAACTCGCAGGTGCCGCCCGGGATGATGGCGCGGCTGCGGATGCTGGTCAGCCACTCGTTGTCGGTCAGCAACTGGCCGGCCTTGCCGACCAGCTGGCTGAGCTGGGCGATGGCCTGCTCGATCTCGCCGATGACGGCATCCAGCGCGCCCTGGTCGATCTGCGGATTGGCGCGCAACGCGGTCAGCGCCTGGCGCTGGCGTTCCAGCTCCTTGATCAGATCGGTCTTCAGGTCCGCGCGGCCGGCGACGTCAATAATCTCGAACAGAGTCGTCAACGCCACATGATGCTGCAGGGCGTGATCCTGACCGAGAAAATAATCCAGCCGATCGAACAGGTCTTCCAGGCGCAGGAGAGTCCTGATGCGTTCGTTAAAAGGATATTCGTACAGAATCAATGGGTATATCCGTGCAACAAGGCGAGTTGGCGGGTGGGCGGTCTGATCCGGGGTCCGCTCGATGTGACTTGGCGTGGGCCCGCGATACAGGGAGTATGCGGCCATTTCCCGCATGGTTCCAGCGCATTCTATGCGAGTCCGCCAATCCGGACAATGAAACCCCCCGACTTGACATGCCGCATGCGCCACTGCACAGGAATGGTGCCTAAGCTGCGGCGAGCGAGCGGTAAAGCTGGTCGAGGCGGTCCACCTGCGCGAGCAGCGCTTCGGGCGGGCCCTCGTTGTCGACCACGTCGTCGGCGGCGGCCAGGCGATCGCTGCGCCGGGCCTGCCTTGCCATGATGGCCTCGACCTGGGCCTGGCTGAAACCGTTGCGCGCCATGACGCGGGCCACCTGGGTGGCCTCGCTGCAATCGACCACCAGCACCCGGTCGACCCGTGCCCGCCATGAGCCCGATTCGACCAGCAGCGGCACCACATAGATCAGGTACGGGTGCAGCCCGGCGGCGCCGATCGCGGCAGCGCGCGCTTCGGTCAGCTTGCGGATCAGGGGATGGGTGATGCCTTCCAGCCGGGCCTTGGCCGCCGGGTCCGAGAACACCAGCTCGCGCATGGCGTTGCGATCCATGGCGCCGTCGGCGCGCAGGCAGGTGGGGCCAAATGCTTCGAGCAGCGCCGGGATGGCAAGGCCACCGGGCGCGGTGATCTCGTGTGCCAGCAGGTCGGTGTCGATCAGGGCGGCGCCGCGCGCGGCGAACAGGTCCGCCACGCGAGTCTTGCCGGAGCCGATGCCTCCGGTCAGTCCGATTTGCAGCATATCGTTCTCAAAGCTTGCGGTGGTGCTGATTTTGCCATGGCAGGGCCGCCGTCATGCGCCCGGCGCCGCCGTTCAGCCTGCAGTCGTTCAGCCTGCCGTCGTTCAGCCTGCAATACCCAGCGGCAGCACATTGGTGCCGAAGAACAGCACGAGCAGGCCGGCACCGGCAATATAGGGGCCGAAGGCGAAGTGCGTATCGCGATCCTGGCGGCGCAGCGCGATATTGGCAAGCGCGAATACCAGCGCCACCACGGACGACAGCAACACCAGCGCCGGCAGCGCCTGCCAGCCGAACCAGGCGCCCAGCGCGCCCATCAGCTTGAAGTCGCCGTAGCCCATCCCTTCCTTGCCGCGCACCAGCTTGAACGCCCAGTACACCGTCCACAGCAGCAGGTAGCCGGCGGCGGCGCCGATCACGGCGTCGGGCAGCGGGGCGAACAGTCCGCCGAGATTGAGCAGCAGGCCCAGCCACAGCAGCGGCAGGGTGATCTGGTCGGGCAGCAGTTGCGTATCGGCGTCGATCAAGGTGAGGGCAATCAGCGCCCAGATCATGGCGATCGCCGCCAGCGCCTGCCAGGTCGGCCCGAAGTGGGCGGTGGCCAGCGCGGTCAGCAGCGCGGTGCCGGCTTCCACCAGGGGATAGCGCACACCGATGGGCGCGCGGCAGGCCGAACAGCGTCCGCGCAGCACCAGGTAGCTCAGCACCGGGATGTTCTCCAGCGCGCCGATGGCGTGTCCGCAGTGCGGGCAGGCGGAGCGCGGCACCATCAGGTTGTAGGGCTCGGGATGGGGCAGGGGGTCGTCGCGCAGCTCAGCGATGTAGTTGGCCTCGTCGCGCTCGATCATGCGCGGCAGGCGGTGCACCACCACATTGAGGAAGCTGCCGACCAGCAGGCCCACCAGCGCGGCGGCGGCGACCAGGAACCAGGGCGGCAGCGCCGCCAGTCCGGCGATGGTCTGCGCGGGGGCAGCCAGTGAGGAAATCGCGCCACTGGCGCCGTCCGCGGAAAACAGCCACATGCCTTACACCACCTGTCCCAGTTTGAAGATCGGAAGATACATCGCCACCACCATGCCGCCAATCAGCACGCCCAGGATCACGATGATCAGCGGCTCGATCAGGCTGGAGATGGCGGCTACCGCGTCATCGACCTCGCGCTCGTAGAACTCGGCCACCTTGAGCAGCATATTGTCCAGCGCGCCGGATTCCTCGCCGATCTGCGTCATCTGCAGCACCATATTGTCGAACACATGGGTGGCCTGCATGGCGTTGGTCAGGCTGGAGCCGATGCGCACCGATTGCTCGATCTCCTTGGTGGCGTCGAAGTAGACCCAGTTGCCGGCGGCGCCGGCCACGGAATCCATCGACTCCACCAGCGGCGTGCCGGCGGCGAACATGGTGGCCAGCGTACGGGTCCAGCGGGCGATCACGGCCTTGCGGAACAGCGAGCCGAAGATCGGCAGCTTGAGCAGCAGGCGGTCGCTGGCGCGCTGGACCTTCTCCGAGCGTTTCAGGCTGCGTATATACAGCGTGATGGAGAGCAGGGGCGCGCCGATGACCAGGTACCAGTGGTCGACGAAGAAGTCCGAGATCGCAATCACGACAAGCGTCGGCGCCGGCAGGTTGGCGCCGAAGCTCGAGAACACGCCCTTGAAGGCCGGGATCACGAAGATCATCAGGATCACTGTCACGGCGAAGGCTACCGACAGCACCGCGATCGGATAGATCATGGCCGACTTGATCTGGCTCTTCAGCGCGATGCTCTTTTCCATGTAGAGCGACAGGCGCTCCAGCAGGGCGTCCAGGATACCGCCTTGCTCGCCGGCGTCGATCAGATTGCAGTAGAGCGTGTCGAAGTGTTGCGGATGGCGGCGGAACGCCTGCGCCATGCTGCTGCCCGATTCGATGTCGAAGCGGATCGCGCCGAGCAACTGCGTGAAATTGGGGTTGGCGTGCCCGCGTGCAATGATGTCGATCGACTGCAGCAGCGGGATGCCCGCCTTGAGCATGGTCGACAGCTGGCGGGTGAAATACGCGATGTCCTTCTGCGTGATCTTGCGCCCGCGGGCAGCACGCCGTTTCTTCAGCTTGACGACGGTCAGTCCCTGCTTGCGCAGGGTGGCATTGACCTCGGCCTGGCTCTCGGCGCGCAGTTCACCCGAGAAGCTCTTGCCTTTGCGGTCCTTGCCCTCCCACTCGAAGATGTACTGCGTGGGCGCCTTGCGCCCGGATTTCCCCTTGGACGCAGCCGCCTTGCGTGCGGCGGCGGCTGGTGCGCGTGTCGCCATGATTGACCCCTAATGACATCTCGTTGTTTTGCGTTCGCCACGCTTGCGCGTCTCTACGCTTCTACGCTCTTTTTATGAATTTGTTGTTGCCAGGACTTCCTCGAGCGAGGTGATACCCAGTTTCACCTTGGCCAGCCCGGATTCGCGCAAAGATAGCACGCCGTCTTTGCGCGCCTGCTCGGCAATCTGCAAGGCCGTGCCGTGCGCCAGGATGATCTGCTGCATGGCCTCGTTGATCGGCATCACCTGGTAGATGCCGCAACGGCCCTTGTAGCCGCTGCCGTTGCAGCGCTCGCACCCGACCGGATGATAGGGCTGCCAGCTGCCGTCCAGATCCGGTTCCCGGAAGCCGGCATCGATCAGCACCTCGCGCGTCAGTTCGCCGGGCCGCTTGCAGGTGCACAGCCGCCGCGCCAGCCGCTGCGCGGTGATCATCAGCACGCTGGAGGCGATATTGAAGGGCGCCACACCCATGTTCATCAGGCGCGTGAGCGTGGTCGGCGCATCGTTGGTGTGCAGCGTGGAGAACACCAGGTGGCCGGTCTGGGCCGCCTTGATCGAAATGTCGGCGGTTTCCAGGTCGCGGATTTCGCCGACCATGATGATGTCGGGATCCTGTCGCAGGAAGGAACGCAGCGCCGCGGCGAAGGTCAGGCCCGCCTTCTCGTTGACGTTGACCTGGTTGATGCCGGGCAACTGGATTTCGGCCGGATCTTCCGCGGTGGAAATATTGATGTCGTCCTGGTTCAGCCGGTTCAGGAAGGTGTACAGCGACACCGTCTTGCCGCTGCCGGTGGGACCGGTCACCAGCACCATGCCGTAGGGGCGCTTGATGACGTCCAGGAGCATCGCCTTTTGCGCCGGCTCGTAGCCGAGCTGGTCGATGTCGAGCTTGTCGGAGGACGACTCCAGGATCCGGATCACGATCTTTTCGCCGAACAGCGTCGGCAGGGTGGAGACGCGGAAGTCGATCGCCTTCTCCACGGTCTCCTTGGGCTCCTTGCCGTCCTTGGCGTCTTTCTCGCCGCCTTTTTCCTTGGGCAGGGCGATCAGCAGCTTCATGCGGCCGTCCTGCGGCACGCGCTTTTCAGAGATGTCCAGGCGCGACAGCACCTTGATGCGCGTGGAAATCTTGTCGCGGATATCCACCGGCGGCCGCGCGACTTCCTGCAGCACGCCGTCCACGCGGAAGCGGATGCGGTAGAACGTCTCGAAGGGCTCGAAGTGAAGATCGGAGGCACCGCGGTGGAAGGCCTCGGTCAGCAGCTTGTGCAGAAAACGCACCACCGGGGCATCGTCGATATCGGCCGCGGTCTTGTTGCGCAGCGCGCCGGCCGAGGCGACCGGATCGTACACGATCATCTTGCGCTCGGCCTGCACGGGTGCGATCGACTTGAAGGTGCCGCCGCTATCGTCGGTGGCGGAGCGTACATAGGTCATCAGCTTGTCGTGCTCGACCACGACGGCGTCCACCGGCAGGTTGTATTTCTGTTTGATGGCGTCCAGCCCGGCCTGGTTGCCCGGGTCCGACAGCGCCAGCACCAGCCGGTTTTCGCGCCGGCCCAGCGGCAGCAGCCGGTGCGCGTGGAATTCGCGGTTGCCCGCCAATGCCGGCGGCACCTTGTTCAGGTTGTACTGACTCAGATCGACCAGAGGCAGCTGATATTTATCAGCCGCGAAGATCGCCACATCATGTGCAGTCATGGTGCCGCTGGCGATGATCTCGTCGATCAGCTGCGACTTTTTTTCTCGTGCCGACTGTTCAAGCTGGGCGAGCAGGGCCGGCGCGATGCGCCGGCTCTGTGCAAGAGCTAGACCAAGTGTCATGGCAAAACGCTAGATGGCCGGCAAGCGGCCGAAAGACCCCGAATCGGGGCAGTTTGCCGCTGGGGTCACTTTTTGTAAAGGCGCATCGGGAGCAGCATTGGCGTTTGTGCGACACGAGCGCAACCCTACTTGCGCGGGGGATGGACAAGGGGGTGGGAATCGGCCCCTGCGCGCACCCCAAATTACAGATGGAAAAATGCCCCGCTGGCACAGATTTGGCACAGATCATTTTTTAGGGGGCTCCATGGTGGCCGGTGGCCGCATTTTGGCTCAACGGCGAAGTGGTTTTCGCGCGTTCGGCTCCCATGTCAAGGTCGCATTCCCCCCGCTTTGTGAGCGACCACGGCGCCGGCTTGGCTGGGGTCGGGGTCCTTACGGGCTAGTGCGGGCGTCCCCGGTCAATCCAGTCCTGCGTTTTGCTGATGGGCAGCCGGAAGCGGGCGCAACATCAAGATCGGTCCACTGGACGGTCAGGCTTCATATAGGGCTGATAACATCATGAGGTGGCGTCCGCAGATCAGTCGCCTCAACTCTCGTTCGGGACTCTAAACCGTAACTTCTGCAGGAAGGTGTTCCATGGATGCACAGCAACTAGTTTCTGAATTTCTGGCCTCCGAGCATGGGAGCCAGGCTGCCCAAGCGTTGGCGGCTCAGGGCATCAGTGCGGATGATGGACAGCAAATGCTGAGCCAGGCCGCAGAGACCGCGCACGCTCACGTTGAAGAACAGAATGCCGGCCTGATGGGCGAGCATGCGGGCCGGAGCTTTTTTGCGTCCTTCGCTGCAGGCCTGGTCCGGGGCGACGGTTTTTTCAAGTCGCTGATGGAAGGCGGGGAAGGTATCCTGACCGGTCGGGTGGCTGAGTCGCTGGCGGGGAGAATGGGTATTGATCCTTCCACCGCATCGACGGTGGCCGCCGCCGCTACCCCGTATCTCGTGGCGTTCCTGAAGGAAAGGCTCGCCTGAGCCCGGTCTCAGAATTGGCACAGATGGCGACCAGAAAGCAAGAAGCCCAGCGGTTGCTGGGCTTTTTGTCCTTGATTGACAAGGGAAATCTGGTCGGGGTGAGAGGATTCGAACCTCCGGCCTCTACGTCCCGAACGTAGCGCTCTACCAGGCTAAGCTACACCCCGTTTTATTTAAGCGCCTGAAGATGCCGTGGCGCGAAAGAACGAAAGTGTAGCAGCCTTTTTTGTGGAATGGAAGAGGGTGACGTGCCTTCCCCGGTGAGTCGAGCCCTATCGCATCAGGACTGCCGTTGCAGCGAAAACTCGCACAGGTCGATCAGCGTCTGCTTCAGGGGCGAATCGGGGAATTGCCGCGCCGCCTTCTCAGCCGCTTCGGCCTCGCGCTGGGCCGCCTGGAAGGTGACCTCCAGCGCGCCGCTGCCGTGGATTGCCGTGAACACCGCATCGAAGTGCTCGGTGCCGCCTTGCACGATGGCTTCGCGGGCCAGGGTGCGTTGTTCGGGTGTACCGTGCTCGAGCAGGTGCAGCAGCGGCAGGGTGGGCTTGCCTTCGCGCAGGTCGTCGCCGGCGTTCTTGCCCATCTGCTCCGCACTCGCCGTGTAGTCCAGCATGTCGTCGATCAGCTGGAACGCGGTGCCGATGCGCCGGCCGTATTCCGCGGCGGCTTCTTCGGTGGCGGCGTCGGCGCCGGCCAGCACGGCACCCAACTGGGCCGAGGCTTCGAACAGTTTGGCCGTCTTGTAGCGGATCACCTTCAGGTAGCGCTCCACCGTGACATCGGGGTCGTGCATGTTGAGCAACTGCAGGACTTCGCCTTCGGCGATCACATTGGTGGCATTGGAGAGGATCTCCATGATGCGCATGCTGCCGGCGTCGACCATCATCTGGAAGGCGCGCGAATAGAGGAAGTCGCCTACCAGCACGCTGGCGGCGTTGCCGAAGACCGCGTTGGCGGTCTGGCGGCCGCGCCGCAGCTCCGACTCGTCGACCACGTCGTCGTGCAGCAGGGTGGCGGTGTGGATGAACTCGACCACCGCGGCCAGGTCGTGGTGCCTGTTGCCGTCATAACCGAAGGCTCGCGCGGACAGCAGCAGGATCACCGGGCGCAGGCGTTTGCCGCCCGCGCTGATGATGTACTCGCCGATCTGCTCGATCAGCGGCACCTCGGATGCCAGGCGCTGGCGGATCACCGAATCAACGGCGCGCATGTCGGCAGCGACCGGGGCAAGCAAGGCAGTGGCGGAAGACTGGGACAAGATGTTCACCGTTACGCAAAACCCGCCGATTATAAGCGATGCGGGTGTATGTATGTCCCCGGAACGGGGGGTGCAGCGGCGTCGCAGGCCGCGCCGGGAAGCGCAGGCGTGGCCGCCCCGGCAACCTATAATGCGGCCATGACCCCGCAACATTCCTTTTCAAGCCGCCGCCTGCGCCGGACCGCGCTGTGGGCAGCTTTCGCCGCCCTCGCCGGTTTCCTGCTGGCGGACCTGCTCTGATCTGAGCGGGCGAAGAAGTGCATCAGGCGGCGCGGCACGCGGCCGGACAGGCTATGTGTCTGTTTTCTTTGTACTTTTCCCGGCTTTGATATACAATCGTGGGTTTCCTCCGGCCGCTTTGTGTTGTCTGCAGATGCGCTGGCGGGAGATAACCGGGCCAATTGGGCCGTCCGGCTTGTCTGTTTTCCTTCTTTGTCGCTGGTCCCAGGATCAGGGGCGGCGGGATGAAACGGACGCAAGGGCGCGCCGGCGTTGGCATTCGGCGTTTTATTTCACATCGAGAGGTTCGACAATGTACGCGGTCGTAAAAACCGGCGGCAAGCAATATAAGGTTGCTGCTGGCGAAAAACTTAAAGTAGAACAGATACCGGCAGACATTGGCGCAGAAATCACGCTCGACCAGGTGCTCGCAGTGGGCGCAGGCGACCAAATCAAGTTTGGTACGCCGCTGGTTAGCGGGGCTTCCGTCAAGGCTACCGTTATCTCCCAAGGTCGTCACGATAAGGTGAAGATCTTCAAGATGCGCCGTCGCAAGCACTATCAAAAGCGTCAAGGCCATCGTCAAAATTACACCGAGCTGCGCATCGAAGCGATCGTCGCCTGAGCCCCGCTCAGTCACCATCGAAATCGAATTCAAGCGTAACTAGGTAAAGTAAAGCGACAGGAGTTAATCATGGCACAGAAAAAGGGCGGCGGTTCCACACGGAACGGCCGCGATTCCGAATCGAAGCGTCTGGGCGTCAAGGTGTTTGGTGGCCAGGCTATTAACGCCGGCAGCATCATCGTGCGTCAGCGCGGTACCCGCGTGCATCCGGGCGAGAACGTCGGCATTGGCAAGGATCACACCCTCTTTGCCCTGGTCGACGGTCACGTGCAGTTCGCCGTCAAGGGCGCTGCCAAGAAGCAGCAGGTCAGCGTCGTTCCGGCAGTCTGATCACAGCCTTTGCAGCATGAAGGCCCCGCAGTACTTGCGGGGCTTTTTCGTTTCTGGCGACAATATCAATGTCGCCGTCCGCCGACTGCGCGGCCCCGCCATCCTGGCCGGGCGCGCGCTGCGGCCGCTCCACCACGGAAGGTCATCATGAAGTTCATCGACGAAGCCAGAATTGAAGTCATCGCCGGCAACGGCGGCAATGGCAGCGCATCGATGCGGCGCGAGAAATTTGTGCCGTTTGGTGGCCCCGACGGCGGCGACGGCGGCGACGGCGGCAGCGTCTACGCGGTGGCCGACCGCAACATCAATACCCTGATCGACTTCCGCTACGCCAAGAAGCACGTGGCGCGCAACGGCGAGAACGGCCGCGGCGCCGACTGCTATGGCGCGGGCGGCGAGGACGTGCGGCTGCGCATGCCGGTCGGCACGCAGATCCTGGACATGGATTCCGGCGACCTGATCGCCGATCTGACCGAGCACGGCCAGAGCGTCTGCCTGGCGCAGGGCGGCCTGGGCGGCTGGGGCAACCTGCACTTCAAGTCCAGTACCAACCGCGCGCCCCGCCAGCAGGTGGACGGCAAGCCCGGCGAGCGCCGCATGATCAAGCTGGAGCTGAAGGTGCTGGCCGACGTGGGGCTGCTGGGCATGCCGAATGCCGGCAAGTCGACCTTTATCTCGCACATCTCCAATGCGCGCCCGAAGGTGGCGGATTATCCCTTCACCACGCTGCATCCCAACCTGGGCGTGGTGCGGGTCGATCACGAGCAGTCCTTCGTGGTGGCCGACATTCCCGGCCTGATCGAAGGCGCGGCCGAAGGGGCCGGGCTGGGCCACCAGTTCCTGCGCCACTTGCAGCGCACGGGGCTGCTGCTGCATATCGTCGACCTGGCGCCGTTCGATGAGGCGGTGGATCCAGTCGCCGAAGCCCGCGCCATCGTCAACGAACTGAAGAAGTACGACGAAGCGCTTTACGAGAAGCCGCGCTGGCTGGTGCTCAACAAGCTGGACGTGGTGCCCGAGGACGAGCGCGACGCGCGCGTCAAGGACTTCGTCAAGCGCTACAAGTGGAAGGGCCCGGTGTTTCGCATCTCCGCCCTGACCGGCGAAGGCTGCCGCGAACTGATCTACGCGATCAAGGATCACCTGGCTGCGATCAAGGCCGAGGAAATCGCCGCGCTGGCGGAGCCGGACATCCGCCTGGATGAGCGGCTGCACAATGTGGACCAGTCCGGCAGCGATCAAAACTGAGCCGGGGGCTGAGCGCAGCCCGGCAGCAGGGCGAGCCGATGCGCTCGCCCGCCAAGAAAACGACAGCACCCAGCAGACAGGATTCTCCCCATGCAATCGGTCATCGCCCAGGCAAAACGTATCGTCGTCAAGGTCGGGTCCAGCCTGGTGACCAACGACGGCAAGGGTCTCGATCACGAGGCCATCGCCCGCTGGGCGGCGCAGATCGCCAAGCTGCGCATGGCCGGCAAGGAAGTCGTGCTGGTCAGCTCCGGCGCCATTGCCGAGGGCATGCAGCGGCTGGGCTGGGTGCGGCGTCCCAAGGAAATCCACGAATTGCAGGCCGCGGCCGCGGTGGGCCAGATGGGCCTGGCCCAGGTCTATGAGAGCCAGTTCGGCCGCTACGGCATCCGCACCGCCCAAGTGCTGCTGACCCACGCCGACCTGGCCGACCGCGAGCGCTACCTCAACGCGCGCTCGACCCTGCTGACCCTGCTGTCGCTGGGCGTGGTGCCGATCATCAACGAGAACGACACTGTGGTCACCGACGAAATCAAGTTCGGCGACAACGACACGCTGGGCGCGCTCGTCACCAACCTGATCGAAGGCGATGCGCTGGTGATCCTGACCGACCAGCGTGGCCTTTATACCGCCGATCCCCGCAGCAATCCCCAGGCCGAGTTCGTGGATGAGGCGCTGGCCGGCGCGCTGGAACTGGAAGCCATGGCCGGCGGCGCCGGCACGTCGATCGGCCGCGGCGGCATGCTGACCAAGATCCTGGCCGCCAAGCGCGCCGCCAAGTCCGGTGCGCACACCGTGATCGCCTCCGGGCGCGAAGCCAATGTGCTGGAGCGGCTGGCTGCGGGCGAAGGCATCGGCACCCAGTTGCTGGCTCCGACCGGACGCCTGACCGCGCGCAAGCAATGGATGGCGGATCACCTGCAGTTGCGCGGGCGCGTGGTGATCGATGCCGGCGCGGCCGACAAGCTCACCAGCGGCGGCAAGTCGCTGTTGCCGATCGGCGTGGTGGAAGTGCAGGGCGAGTTCGCGCGCGGCGAAGTCATCGCCTGTATCGACGCTGCCGGGCACGAGGTGGCGCGCGGCATTACCAACTACGCCAGTTCAGAGGCAAGGCTGATCGCGCGCAAGCCGTCGTCCGAGATCGAACGGGTGCTGGGCCACCAGAACGAGCACGAACTGATCCACCGGGACAACCTGGTGCTGGTCTGAATGGCCTGAACTGCACATACCAAACACCAAAACACCAAACACAAAGGGCTGCATGTGCAGCCCTTTGTGTTTGAAACAGCGCTTGACTACCGCGCCACTCTCAGCCTCAACGCGGGATCGCGCTCTTGCGCGGCGCCTCGCCACGCAAGTCCCTGACGATCTCCTTCGCCGTGCCGGCCGCGCCGCGGCCCTCGCACATGAAATCCTTGGCCAGCGTGGCAGCGTAGTTGTTGCGCGCGATGCCGGCCAGCTGGGTCCAGCCTTCGCGGTCGTCGCTGCGGTTGCGTACCCATTCGGTCGCCCCCTTGGGCAAGGTGGCGTACATCTTGCGCTGGAGCGTGTCGCAGCGCACGGCTTCGAAGCTGACGTTGCGCATGCCGTTGGCACCCGTAACGACCGCCGTATAGCGCACCGCCCCATCCGCGCCCACCGAAACCGACTTCGCGTCCACCGAGAAATCGAAGTTGCCGGCGGGGCTGACTTCGAACGGGATCAGATCCGCATCGCGCGGTAACGCCGGCAGCGCGACCTCGACTTCCCTGAAATCCTTCGGGGCGAAGGGGTCGAGTATGCTCCATTCCTTTTTCGGCGGCGTGTAGTCCTCGGCCTCCTCCACTGGCTGCGGCTGCGGCTTGGGCTTGCTGGCGCAGCCAACCAGTCCGAGGCAAAGGGTTGCCGCCAGCAGGCAGGCGGCGGGCAGGCTCGGGCGCAAGCCGCGGCCGGCGAAATCAATCATCGGTACTCCGTTCTGTGGACGCCGGCTCGGCCGGCGAAGTTGGGCCCGGATGGCGGGCCAGGTCCTGATGCGCCAGGGCTGGCACGCTGTCGGGCGGTTCGTCCAGCCCCGCGCGGGCATGACCGGCGCGCGCGGAGCCGTGCCGGCCATGCGTGCCGTAGGGGCTCAGCGGCGCGCGGGTATTGCGCTGCAGGAAGCGGGACAACTCGGTCAGCGCCAATTGATAGACGTCGCGCTTGAACTCGATGACCGCATCGAGCGGGACCCAATAGTGGCTCCAGCGCCAGGCATCGAACTCCGGGTGGTCGGTGGCACGCAGGCGGATGTCGCAATCGCGGCCCGCCATGCGCAACAGGAACCAAATCTGCTTCTGTCCCCTGTAATGGCCGCGGATTTCGCGGCGGATGAACTTGTCCGGCACCTCATAACGCARCCAGTCGCGCGTGCGACCGACAATCCTGACGTGCTCGGGCAGCAGACCGACTTCTTCATGTAGCTCGCGGTACATCGCCTGTTCCGGCGTTTCGCCGTATTTGATGCCGCCTTGTGGAAACTGCCACGAATGTTCGCCGATACGCTTGCCCCAGAACACCTCGTTCCGTGCGTTGATGAGGATGATGCCGACGTTCGGGCGAAAGCCTTCACGATCGAGCATGACTGCACCTCGAATCCTTTAGAATTACGTTGATTATAAAGGAAGCGCGTAATAGGGCTTTGTGCAACGGGGTGCTGGTTTTCCCCGAGCAGAAAGCGCAGCATCAGGCGCGCGCGCAACGGATTCGCGCCATGTTGTCCCCGGAACCGCCGGGGCGGGCATGGCCTCACGAGAAAGCAACGGATGAAAGCCTCGCAATTCTTCATTTCCACCCTCAAGGAAGCCCCCTCCGACGCGGAAATCGTGTCGCACAAACTGATGATGCGTGCCGGCATGATCAAGAAGCTCGGCGCGGGCATCTATAGCTACATGCCGGTGGGCCTGCGGGTGATCCGCAAGGTGGAAGCCATCGTGCGCGAGGAAATGAACCGCGCCGGCGCGGTCGAGCTGTCGATGCCGGTGATCCAGCCCGCCGAGTTGTGGCAGGAAACCGGCCGCTGGGACAAGATGGGCCCCGAGTTGCTGCGCCTGAAGGACCGCAACGAGCGCGACTTTGCCGTGCAGCCCACCTCTGAAGAGGTGGTCACGGACATCGCCCGCAGCGAAATCCGCAGCTACAAGCAGCTGCCGGTCAATTTCTACCAGATCCAGGTCAAGTTCCGCGACGAGCGCCGGCCCCGCTTCGGCATCATGCGCGGGCGCGAATTCACCATGAAGGATGCCTATTCCTTCGACCGTGACGCCGCCGGCCTGAAGGTCTCCTACGACAAGATGTTCAACGCCTACGTGCGCATCTTCCAGCGCTTCGGCCTGGAGTTCCGCGCCGTGGCCGCCGATAACGGCGCCATCGGCGGTTCCGGCTCGCACGAGTTCCATGTCATCGCCGATACCGGCGAAGACGCCATCGTCTATTGCCCCAGTTCGGACTACGCGGCCAACATGGAAGCGGCAGAGGCCCTGCCGCTGCTGGCGCAGCGCGCCGCGCCGGCCGAAGACATGGTGAATACGCCCACCCCGGGCAAGGCCAAGTGCGAGCACGTGGCCGAACTGCTTGGCATCCCGCTGGCGCGCACGGTCAAGTCGATCGTGCTGGCCACCGACAGCGAGGCTGGTGCGCAGATCTGGCTGTTGCTGCTGCGCGGCGACCACGAGCTCAATGAGGTCAAGGCCAGCAAGGTGGCCGGCCTGGCCGAGTTCCGCTTTGCCACCGAGACTGAAATCGTCGAGACCTTCGGCACGCCCCCCGGCTACCTCGGCCCGATCGGGGCCAGGAAGCCCGTCAAGGTGGTGGCCGACCGCACGGTTGCCAACATGAGCGACTTCGTCTGCGGCGCCAACAAGAGGGACTACCACCTGACCGGCGTCAACTGGGGCCGTGACCTGCCCGAGCCGGAGGTGGCCGACCTGCGCAACGTGGTGGCGGGCGATGCCTCGCCGGATGGCAAGGGCCAGCTTGAAATCTGCCGTGGCATCGAGGTCGGGCACGTGTTCATGCTCGGCACGCGCTACTCGGATTCGATGGGCGCCACCTTCCTGGACGAGAACGGCAAGACCCAGCCCATGCTGATGGGCTGCTATGGCATTGGCGTGACCCGCATCCTGGGAGCAGCGATCGAGCAGAACTTCGACGAGCGCGGCATTATCTGGCCCGCATCGATCGCCCCCTTCGCGGTGGTGGTCTGCCCGGTCGGCTACGACCGCTCCGAGGCCGTCAAGGCCGAGGCCGACCGCATCCATGCCGAACTGCTGGCGGCCGGCGTCGACGTGATCCTGGACGATCGCGGCGAGCGCCCCGGCGCCATGTTCGCCGACTGGGAACTGATCGGCGTGCCGCACCGCGTGGTGGTGGGCGACCGCGGCCTGAAGGAAGGCCGCGTCGAGTACCAGGGCCGCCGCGACGCCGAAGCCACCCAGCTGCCGGTCGCGGACGTGGTCGGCCACGTGCGCGGGCTGCTGTCGGCCTGAGCGCCATGGGCCCGCCTCGCCTGCCGGGTCTGATCCAGGGCCGCCGCCTGCGCCTGGCGCGGGCGGGTGCCGGCTTGCTGCTGGTGCTGCTGAGCGCCGCCGCGCATGCGGGGGCGCAGAAGGAAGAGGCTCTGGCCGATTCGGTGCGCGGCGCGCTGGCGGCGGCCATCGCCGACAGCCGCCCGCTGCGCCCGGCCTTCGCCACCGGTGGCGAGCAGCTGGCGTATATCAAGTGGCTGGAGGAGATGTCGCACCGGCTGGCCGGGCGCATCCCCGAGCCGCAGGTGCGCATCGAACTGATCGAGACCGCTTACTACGAAGCCAAGCGCGCCGGGCTGGAACCGGCGCTGGTGCTCGGCCTGGTGCAGGTCGAGAGCAACTTCCGCAAGTACGCGATCAGCTCGGCCGGCGCCCGCGGGCTGATGCAGGTGATGCCGTTCTGGGTGCGCAGCGTCGGCGACGGCGACGCCCGCAAGCTGTTCCACCTGCAGAGCAACCTGCGCTACGGCTGCACCATCCTGCGGCACTATCTGGACCGCGAGCAGGGCGACCTGTTCCTGGCGCTGGGCCGCTACAACGGCAGCCGGGGCCGTCCCGAATATCCCAACGCGGTGCTGGCGGCCTGGAAACGCTGGCAGTACTCCGAGGCGACCGTCACCGTGGCCGGAGACCCCGATGCCGGCACGGCGCCCCGCAGCCGTGCGGTGCCGCCCGAGGCGCCGGCGCGCAATCCGTTCTCGCCGCAGCGACTGGCCAATCCCTCATGAGCGGCACGCCCGGCACTCCCAGTACCACTGGCAAGGCCGGCTACACCAGGTCCTCCGCGGATCTGGAGCGCTGGCTGCGGCGCCATATCGGGCAGGGTTTCGGTGCCGAGGCGCTGGTGCAGTCGATGTGCCAGTCCGGCTACGACATGGCCTTCGCGCGAGCCACGGTGGCCGCTGCGCTGGCTGCCGCGGCGCGCTCCGAGGCGCGTGGGACCGTGGCGGACACCGCCGCGGAGATGGCAGCCGAGCCGGGCGTCGACAAGCTTGCCGGGGATCATGGCGATCCTGGCGGCCATGCCGGTGCGCCTGCCAGCCGCAATGCCGCCCATCATGCCGGGCGCGAGATTCCCATCCTGTTCACGCTCGCCGCGCCGCGCGTCACCCTGTTCCAGCAACTCCTGACCGACGCCGAATGCGACGGTCTGATGGAGCTGGCGCGCGGCCGCCTGGCGCGCTCGCCGGTGATCAACCCCGATACCGGCGACGAGAACCTGATCGAGGCGCGCACCAGCCTGGGCGCGATGTTCCAGGTGGGCGAGCATCCGCTGATCGAGCGCATCGAGGCGTGCATCGCCGCGGTGACCGGCATCGCGGCGGATCGTGGCGAGGGTTTGCAGATACTCAACTACAAGCCCGGCGGCGAGTACCAGCCGCATTACGATTACTTCAACCCGCAGCGGCCCGGCGAAGCGCGYCAGCTAAGGGTGGGCGGGCAACGCGTGGCCACCCTGGTGATCTACCTGAACAGCCCGACAGCCGGCGGTGCCACCGCTTTCCCCAAGCTTGGCCTCGAAGTGGCGCCGGTCAAGGGCAATGCCGTCTATTTCAGCTATCGCAAATCCGACGGCTCGCTGGATGTGCGCACGCTGCACGCCGGCCTGCCGGTCGAGGAGGGCGAGAAATGGATCGCCACCAAATGGCTGCGCGAGAGGCCGTACCGGAGCGAATGATGCGCCGCTCCGGGGCGGGCACGCAGCCGGCCCGCTACTGGTTCGATCCCGCCATGCCGTATGTCGAAAGCCGGCGCGCCAGCGACAGCGCCGCGGCCTGCCTGCCGCATACCCATCCGAACTTGTCGGACCATCCGTGACCGGCGGCGCGCCGCGCAAGGCGTATTGTCAGTTTTCTGGTTAACTGTACCGGTACTGTACTGTTGCCTGAGGCTAGACTGCCAACAGTCCTTTTCGTATGTGATGGAGCCTTCATGGCACTGCCCCAGCTTGTTGCCGGATCCGGCGTGTTTGCCGCCTTTTGCGCCTTCGCCCTCGTATCCTCGATCACCCCCGGCCCCAACAACACCATGGTGCTGGCCTCGGGCGTGAACTTCGGCTTTGCCCGCACCGTGCCCCATGTGCTGGGCATCAGCGCCGGCTTCGGCCTGATGGTGGCGGTGGTCGGCCTTGGGCTGGGTTCCCTGTTCGCCGTTTTCCCGTGGGCGTGGCAGGTATTGCGCATGGTGGCGGCAGTCTATCTCGCCTGGCTGGCATGGAAGCTGGCAACGTCGGGCGGGATCCAGGAAAGCGAAGTCGGCAAGCCCATGGGCTTCCTCGCCGCGGCCGCGTTCCAGTGGGTCAATCCCAAGGCGTGGGTGATGGCGGTGGGCGCATGCAGCACCTACGTGCTGCACGGCAATGTCTGGCTGAATGTGTTGCTGGTGGCGGGGCTGTTCGCCGTGATCAACCTGCCCAGCGTGGCGATGTGGGCCGTGTTCGGCTCGGCCTTGCGGCGCTGGCTGGCGCAGCCGCGGGTGCTGCGCCTGTTCAACGTGGCGATGGCGCTGTTGCTGCTGGCTTCGCTGTGGCCGATCCTCAGCGCAAGGCCCTGATGGCGGGCAGGTTGCGCCAGTAGCCGTGGGCGTCCATGCCGCAGCCGAAGACATAGCGCTCCGGCACGGTGAAGCCGCAGAAATCCGGATGCATGGGCTTGGGCTTCTGCAGCACCTTCTCGCATAGCACGGCCGCGTAGACGGCGGTGGCGCCCATATCCATGATGCGCTGGCGGATGGCCGCCATGGTCTCGCCTTCATCCAGGATGTCGTCCAGCACCAGCACGATGCGGCCCTTGACCGACTCGCGCGGCGCCACGCGCCATTGCATCTCGCCGCCCACCGTCTTGTTGTTGTAGCGCGAGAGGTGGATGTAGTCGAATTCCAGCGGGAAGGCCAGCCTGGGCAGCAGCATGCCGGTGAAAACCACCGCGCCGCCCATTACCGACAGCACCAGCGGGAAGGTGTCGCCCATCTTTTCCGTAATCTCGCCGGCCATGCGGTCCAGCGATTCCTGGACGGCTTGCGCGCTGACGATTTCCTCGGAGTTGGCCCAAAGCTCGCGAGCCTGTTCGGCGGTCATCATGATGTGGATCCTGTCTCTGTCTCTGTCTTGTCTTTTGCGGGTAGCGTAGCGGCCGCCGGGGGGAGAGCGCCGCCACGCGGAATGGCTCAGCGGTTGAAGAGTCCCTTCATGCCGCCCTTCATCGCGCCCATCGAGCGCATCATCTTCATCATGCCGCCGCCCTTGAGCTTTTTCATCATGGTCTGCATCTGGTCGAACTGGTTGAGCAGGCGGTTGACTTCCTGCACCGGCACGCCGGCGCCGGTGGCGATGCGGCGCTTGCGGCTGGCCTTGATCAGGTCCGGCTTGGCGCGCTCGGCCGCGGTCATGCTGTTGATGATGCCTTCCATGCGGCGCACCTGCTTCTCAGCCACGTCCATATTGGCACCCTGGGCTTGCTGGGCGAATTGCGCCGGCAGCTTGTCCACCAGGCTGCCCAGGCCGCCCATCTTCTTCATCTGGCCGATCTGGGCCTTGAAGTCTTCGAGGTCGAAGTCGCCCGTCTTCTTGATCTTCTTGGCCAGCTTCTCGGCGGCTTCCATGTCCACGCCGCGCTGGGCTTCCTCGACCAGGGCGAGGATGTCGCCCATGCCCAGGATCCGCTGGGCCATGCGATCGGGGTAGAAGGGCTCCAGGCCATCGAGCTTTTCGCCAACGCCGACGAACTTGATCGGGCAGCCGGTGATGTGGCGCACCGACAGCGCGGCGCCGCCGCGCGCATCGCCGTCCAGCTTGGTCAGCACCACGCCGCTCAGCGGCAGCGCGTCATGGAAGGCGCGCGCGGTGTTGACCGCATCCTGGCCCAGCATGGCGTCGACCACGAACAGGGTTTCGACCGGCTTGATCTCGGCGTGCAGCGCGGCGATTTCCTGCATCATCGCTTCGTCGATACCCAGGCGGCCTGCCGTATCGACGATCAGCACGTCGTGATAATGCTTGCGGGCCCAATCCACCGCGGCGCGGGCGATGTCCACCGGCTTCTGGTTGGGCTCGGAGGGGAAGAAGTCGGCGCCGACCTGCTCGGACACGGTCTTGAGCTGGGCGATAGCGGCGGGACGGTAGACGTCGCACGACACCGTCAGCACTTTCTTCTTCTTGTTTTCCTTGAGCCACTTGGCCAGCTTGCCCACCGTGGTGGTTTTGCCCGCGCCCTGCAGGCCGGCCATCAGGATGATGGCGGGCGGCTGCACCGCCAGGTTCAGCTCGCCGCTCTTGTCGCCGGCGGTCAGGCTTTCCTCGCCGCCGATGACGGCAGTCAGCTCGCGCTGCACCACGCCAACCAGCGCCTGGCCCGGGGTCAGGCTAGATACCACATCTTCGCCGAGTGCTTTTTCCTTCACGCGGGCGATGAATTCGCGCACGACCGGCAAGGCGACGTCGGCCTCCAGCATGGCCAGGCGCACCTCGCGCAGCATTTCGGCGGTATTGGCTTCGGTCAGGCGAGCCTCGCCGCGCATGGTCTTGACGACCCGCGCCAGGCGTTGAGTGAGATTGTCCAGCATGGCAGAAGTCCGGGGGATAGGGCTTGATCGAGGCTTGATGCGGGCTCGCGACCCGGCTCAAGCGGGGCGCCACCGGGACGGGGCGCTAAGGTAAACTGTGCAAATGGCCATTGTACTGTATGCCTTGACGGCACTTCTCTATTGCGGCCTGGCCTATCACGGCTGGGCGACGCGCAACCTGCAGCTATCGGCCGCCGGCGCCGGCGGCGCCATCGGGGGCGCGGCAACCACCGTGCTGCTGCAGGGCAGCGGGGGAGGCGGGCGCGGCGAGGCCCGGCCGGCCTGGTGGCACATCCTGATGCTGGCCGCGGTGGCCAGCCACGGCCTGCTGCTGCATGAAACCATCTTCCCGGCCGACCGCATGGTATTCGGGTTTGCCTTCGCGCTGTCCGCCATGTTGTGGCTGGGTGTGGGCATCTACTGGATCGAGAGCTTCTTTTTCTCGCTGGCCGGCCTTGGCCTGATCGTGATCCCGGTGGCGATGCTGGCCAGCCTGATGCCGCTGGCCTTTCCAGGCTCGCAGATACTGGGCTACGCGGCGCGGCCGCTGTTCAAGCTGCACTTCATCATCGCCAATGTGGCCTATGGCCTGTTCACGCTGGCGGCCTTCCACGCCTTCCTGATGCTGCTGGCCGAACGCCGCCTGCACGGATTCAACCGCTCGCCCCAGCTCGGCAAGGCCGGCGAGCCGGCGCAATGGGTGGGCCGCTGGCTGGACCTGCTGCCGCCCTTGCTGACGCTGGAAAAGCTGCTGTTCCGCCTGATCGGCGCCGGCTTCGTGCTGCTGACGCTGACCATCCTGTCGGGCCTGCTGTTCTCCGAGCAACTGTTCGGCCGGGCCTTCCGGTTCGACCACAAGACCGTATTCGCGTTGCTGTCGTGGGTGATGTTCGCCGGTATCCTGGCCGGACGCACCTTCTACGGCTGGCGCGGCCGCACCGCCCTGCGCTGGGTGATCGCATCCTTCGGCATTCTGCTGCTGGCTTATGTCGGCAGCCGTTTCGTCATCGAAGTCATACTGCACCGACTCTGAGGCTGGCATGGCACGCATTTTCCTGGTCCTGGCCGTGGTGCTGGGCTTCTTCTGGTGGCTTCGACAGCGCGCCGCGGCGCGCCAGCGGGAGGAGCGCGCCGCCCGGCATGGCTCCGCGCCAGGGCCGCAAGCGCGTACCCAGCCCGCTCCCCCGCAGGAACCGATGGTGCAATGCGCGCAGTGCGGCGTGCACCTGCCGCAGGGAGAGGCGATCGCCTATCGCGGCCTGCACTACTGCCGGCGCGCCCATCTGCCGGCCGACAGCGATCCGGGCAGCCCTGCTGCATGAATGGCCCCGTGAGCGGCCCCACAAGCGGTCCCACAAGCGGTCCCACAAGCGGTCCCACAAGCGGCCCCATGAGCGGTCACCTCTCGTTCTGGTCCCGCCTGAACGCATGGCGCAGCCTCGCCGAGATGTGGCGCCAGCCGGAGCCCCCTGAATTCCACTGGCGCCTGCTGCGCTATTTCTGCTGGACCCGGCTGGCGGTGGCCGTGGTGCTGCTGGGCTTCGCCTGGCTGCCCGCGCAACGGGCCGAGCCCGGACGGGCCTCGCAGGCGCTGGGCAACGTCCTGGCCGCGTTGCCGCTGGCCGTGCCCTATGCCGCGATGGCGCTGGCGCTGGTGGTCTCGGCCTTGTGGTGGCGCCGCGGCTTTCACCTGCGGGTGCGCGCCCAGGTACTGGCCGACCTGGTCCTGCTGGGCCTGATCTTTCTCGCGCAGGGTCATGGCGGCGAGGGGCTGGCCATGATCTTCCTGTTGCCCGCGCTGCAGGCTGGCGCGCTTACCAGCCTGCTGTTCGCGCTGTTCGCCGCGGCGGCCTCGGCGCTGGTGGTGATGAGCGCCCCCTTCGCGCAGACCCTGCTGCTGCGCCAGGCCGACGCGGGCCTGCTGGGCTCGGGGCTGTACGGCCTGGTCTTCATGATCGCGGCCTCGCTGATGTACCTGCTGGCCAACCGCCAGCTTGCGCAGGAGCGGCTGGCGCTGGCGCGCGAGCAGGAGCTGCGCCTGCAGCAGCTGGTCAACCGGCTGATGGTCAACGACATGCAGGACGGCGTGATGCTGTTGCGCGCCAACGGCGCGGTGGTGGCCGCCAACCCGGCCGCGGTGGTGCTGTTGGGCGTGCAGCCCGCCGAACGGGGCAAGCAGACGGACACGCCCGCCACCGGGCGCGACGCGCTGTTCGACCTGCGCCAGATTCCCCGCCTGCAGCCGCTGATGGAGATGCTGCGCGACTGGGTGCGCAGCAAGGACGACGCGCCGCGCATCCTGCAGTTGCTGCCGCTGCCTTCGCGGCCCTCCTCAGGCCGGGGACCCATCCTGCATACGCGGCTGCGGCTGCGCTTCCTGCTGCCGGGGCTGGCCAGCCTGCGTTCGACCTTTGCTTCCTCGCTGTCGGTCTCGCTCGGCGCGCAGAATGCCATGAACACCGGCACCTGGAACGACCTGTCGCCCGAGGCCGCGGCCCGGCTGCGCCTGGCCATCGCGCAGAACGAGGCGATGGCCTGGCGCCCGGAGGACGAGGCTCTGCTGCGCAGCGAGATGCGCGATACGGTGCTGGTCCATATCGAGAGCTGGGAGCGCATCGCCGAGCAGGTGCAGCAGGAAAAACTGGCCGCCATGGGGCGGCTGGTGGCCAGCGTGGCGCACCAGATCCGCAATCCGCTGGCGGCCATCAGCCAGGCCAGCGAACTGCTGGCCGAGACCAGCCGCCGCGGCGCGCGACCCGCCGACACGGGGCAGCCCGAGGGCGATGTGGACGCCAGGCTGCTGCGCATCATCCATGACAATGTGCGCCGGCTCGACCAGGTGGTGTCGGATATCTTGCAGATGTCGCGCCGCCCGCGCACCGAGCGCGCCGCCGTGGACCTGAACCAGGCCCTGCCCGAGATCGTTGGCCGCTGGCGGCTGGAGATGCGCTCGCGTTCCACCAGCGACGATCCGGTCGGCGCGCGGCGCGTGCCGCGTCCGGCGGAGATCAACGCCAATGCTATCCGGCTCACGGTGGACGTGCCGCGCCCGGTCATCTTCGATCCCTCGCAGCTGCAGCAGGTGCTTGGCAACCTGCTCGACAACGCCTGGCGCTATTGCAGTCGCCTGCCCGGCGCGATCCGGCTGCTAGCCCACACGCTGGACCAGCACCACGCCGAACTGATCGTCTGGAACGATGGCGTCGAGGTGTCGCGCGAGCACCAGCGCACCCTGTTCGAGCCCTTCTTTACCAGCAACGCGYAGGGCACCGGCCTGGGCCTCTTCATGGCGCGCGAGCTATGCGGCGCCAACGACGCCCAGGTGCGCTACGGTACGATTTCGCTCGACGCGCTGCTGGCGCAGACCGGCATGCTGGCGCCCGCGGCACGCGATACACTGCCGGCCAAGGCCTTTGTCCTGACCTTGCGCCTCGACGCGCCGGACAGCGCGGGCGGCTGAGCCGCGCTGCCGCCGCGAACGGTTTACCGCCAGCGAGCCGCCGTGCGCCGATTCCACTTCGCCATACCGCCAGACGCAGACCCATGCCCATCAAGACGCCAGGCCCCGACCCGATACTCGTCATCGACGACGAGGCCGACCTGCGAGAACTGCTCGATATCTCGATCCGCCGCATGGGCCATGACGTGGTGCTGGCGGGCTCGCTGGCGGAGGCGCGCCAGCAGCTTGCCGCGCGCCGCTACAGCCTGGTGCTGACCGACATGCGGCTCGGCGACGGGCTGGGCATCGATATCGTGCGACAGCTCTCCAGCGCGCCGGAACGGGTGCCGGTCGCCGTGATCACCGCCTACGGCAGCGCCGACAACGCCGTGGAGGCGCTCAAGGCGGGCGCCTTCGACTACATTGCCAAGCCGGTCTCGCTGGACCAGCTGCGCAGCCTGATCCTCAATGCGCTGGGTCGCCAGCAGCGCGATGGCGCCGAGGGCGCCGGCGGGGCGCTGCCGGAGCATACGGACCGCGCGGCCAGCCTGCTGCCGGGCCATTCACAGGCCATGCGCGAGGTGCGCCGCTCGCTATCCCGGCTGGCGCGCAGCATGGCGCCGATCGTCATCAGCGGCGAGTCCGGCAGCGGCAAGGAGCGCGCCGCGCGTGCCATCCACGAGGTCAGCGCGCGTGCTGCGCACCCCTTTATCGCGGTCAATTGCGGCGCCATCCCCGAAACCCTGATGGAATCGGAGTTCTTCGGCCATGTGAAGGGCGCCTTCACCGGCGCGGACGCCGAGCGCGGGGGCTTTTTCCAGGCCGCCAACGGCGGCACCCTGCTGCTCGACGAGGTGGCCGACCTGCCGCTGGCGATGCAGGTCAAGCTGCTGCGCGTGCTGCAGGAGCGGCGCGTGCGCAAGATCGGCGCGAGCCGCGAGGAGAGCGTGGACGTGCGGGTGCTGTGCGCCAGCCACAAGGACCTCTCCGCGATGGTTGCGTCCGGCCAGTTCCGCCAGGATCTGTTCTACCGGCTCAACGTGCTGGCGCTGCGCGTGCCGACGCTGCGCGAACGGCACGAGGATATCCCGGTGCTGGCGGGCGCCATCCTGGAGCACCTGGCGGTGCGCTATGGCGACCCCCATCCCAAGCGGCTGGCCGCGACCGCGTTGCAACGCCTGTCCGACTATGCGTTCCCGGGCAATGTGCGTGAGCTGGAGAACCTGCTCGAACGCGCCTATGCCTTCGCGGAAGGCACAGTCATCGAGGTGGACGACCTTGGCCCGTTGGACGCGGGCACGGGGCATTCGGCCGCGCCGCACTCGTCCGCCTCGCCGTCCCCGGCGGCCCCGGCGCCTGGGCCTGCCTTCGCAGGGGCCGATGCGCCGCCGCCGCCCGCCGCGCCGGCGTCGATGCCCGGTTTCCCGCCCGATCTCCAGCCTGACCGCGGGCTGGATCGCCACCCCGAAGCGCGGCCCGAAGCCCGATCGGGCGATCAAGCGGCTGCGCTCGCGCAGCCCGCCGCGTTGGACGAGGGGGCGGGAGAGACCGGTCGCGCGACCTTCCCGATCGACCTGCCGGGCCGGCTGGAGGCGCTTGAGCGCGACCTGATCCTGCAGGCGCTGCAACAGACCGGCTTCAACCGCACCGCCGCCGCGCCGCTGCTGGGGCTGAGTTTCCGGCAACTGCGTTACCGCATCCAGCAGCTTGGCATTCGCGAGGGG
The DNA here is from genome assembly GCF_056398885.1 of Cupriavidus sp. 01T418. NCBI lineage: Bacteria > Pseudomonadati > Pseudomonadota > Betaproteobacteria > Burkholderiales > Burkholderiaceae > Cupriavidus > Cupriavidus sp. 01T418. The sequence goes on along the minus strand of NZ_JBFTQG010000031.1, from coordinate 24,653 downwards.
CGCGACGATGCGGCCGACGGTGCCGCCGACCCCGGCGAAGCGATGCCCGATGGCGCGTTGGGCGGGGTGCTTGCCGCCAATGGAGAGCGCGATGCCTGAGCAAGACAACGGCAAGATCGTGGCCGGCCCGGTCTTCAACCCCGACGCGGCCGGCTGGGTGCCCGCCGCGCGCCGCGTGCCGTCGCCCAACTTCGACGCCCGGCCCGCGCACGTGCCGGTGGACCTGGTGGTGATCCACAATATCAGCCTGCCGCCCGGCCAGTTCGGCAGCGGCGATATCGAGGCCTTCTTCCAGAACCGCCTCGACCCGTCCCGCCATCCCTTCTTCGCGACGATCCATCAGGTGCAGGTCTCGGCGCATTTCCTGGTGACGCGAGAGGGCGAACTGGTCCAGTTCGTTTCCTGCCTGGACCGGGCCTGGCATGCGGGCCAGTCTGCGTTCTTCGGCCGGCCCCGTTGCAACGACTTTTCCATCGGCATCGAGATCGAAGGCAGTGACGACCAGCCGTTCACGTTGGCGCAATACCACACTGCCGCCGCGCTGACGCGCGCCCTGTTCGCCGCCTACCCGGTGCGGGCGGTGGCAGGACACAGCGATATCGCGCCCGGACGCAAGACGGATCCCGGGCCGCATTTCGACTGGGCGGCCTTTGCCGCCGCCGCTGGCTTGGCCCCCGCGCTCCTCCCTTACCGCAAAGCCCCGCCTTGAAGCAAGCCCCGATTGCGGGGTCTGGGTGATAGTGCTGACCTGGGGAAAACCCTGATAAAGTCCATGCCTATCGGAGCGGCCTGCTCAATCAAAAAAATTTCTCGTCACAGTGCGGTAACGCACCGCCGGGCCGGATCCCTTGCGCCTCTTGGGCTGGCGGGTATGGCGCAGCGCCGCATGCTGCGCCTGCACCGGAATTCGCGCCAAAAAAGCGCTTGTCAAGACTGGTGAAACGGTTCCGTTTCACTATACTTAGTCCAGTTTTTCGCATCGACCACTAGATATAGTGGTGCTTTCGGGGAGCCGGCCTAGGTGTGCAGTTTCCGCCGCAGCGTTGGCTGCGGTCCGCCGAAGGGTCGGAGCATCACAAGAGTCCCAGCAGAATCCAGCAAGGCAGCGCGTCCCTCCCGGGCAGGACCGGGCGGCGTTTCTGTGTCTTTGTATGCATTCTGCTCGGGACTCTTTGTCACTCATATAACAACGGGTCAGAACAGGAGTTCCTCATGCAGACAGCCCAGAACGAATTTTCCAGCGGCGCAGGCGCCGCCGGTGCAGCAGCGAATCCGCAGTCGAGCCCCGCTACCGCCGCTGCCGGCAGCTACCAGGACTACAAGCTCATCCGCCGCAACGGCGCCGTGGTGGCGTTCGAGCCGAGCAAGATCTCGGTAGCGGTGACCAAGGCCTTCCTCGCCGTCAACGGCGGGCAGGGCGCCGCTTCGGCGCGTGTGCGCGAAGTGGTCGAGCAAGTGACCCAGAACGTGGTCCGCGCGCTGCTGCGCAGCCGCCCCAATGGCGGCACCTTCCATATCGAGGACGTGCAGGACCACGTCGAACTGGCGCTGATGCGCTCGGGCGAGCATGAGGTGGCCCGCTCCTATGTGCTGTACCGCGAGAAGCGCACCCAGGAACGCGCCCAGGCCAACGCCCAGGCGGTGGCCCGCGTGCAGGAAGGCGGCGCCACGTTCAACGTGACCGACGGCGGCGTGGCCCGCGTGCTGGATCTGGGCTCGCTGCATGGCCTGATCGACAACGCCTGCTCGGGCCTGGGCGATGCCGTCAGCGCCGAGCCGATCCTGAAGGAAACGCTGAAGAACCTGTACGACGGCGTGCCGATGACCCAGGTCTACGACTCCGCCATCCTGGCCGCGCGCACCCTGATCGAGAAGGACCCGGCGTACAGCCAGGTCACCGCGCGTATCCTGCTGCACACCATCCGCAAGGAAATCCTGGGCGCCGAAGTGACCCAGACCCAGATGGTGTCACGCTACGCCGAGTACTTCCCCAAGTTCATCGCGCGCGGCATCGAGGCCGAACTGCTCGACGAGAAGCTGGCCACCTATGACCTGGCCCGCCTGGGCGCGGCGCTGGACGCCCAGCGCGACTTCCAGTTCAACTACCTGGGCCTGCAGACCCTGTACGACCGCTACTTCCTGCACATCGAGGAAACCCGCATCGAAATGCCGCAGGCATTCTTCATGCGCGTGGCGATGGGCCTGGCGCTGGGCGAGAAGGACCGCGAGGCACGTGCCATCGAGTTCTACCAGCTGCTGTCGTCGTTCGACTTCATGTCGTCCACGCCGACCCTGTTCAACGCGGGCACCCGCCGCTCGCAGCTGTCGTCGTGCTACCTGACCACCGTGTCGGACGACCTCGAAGGCATCTACGAAGCGCTCAAGGAAAACGCGCTGCTCTCCAAGTTCGCCGGCGGCCTGGGCAACGACTGGACCAACGTGCGCGCCCTCGGCTCGCACATCAAGGGCACCAACGGCAAGTCGCAAGGCGTGGTGCCGTTCCTGAAGGTGGTGAACGACACCGCCGTGGCGGTCAACCAGGGCGGCAAGCGCAAGGGCGCGGTCTGCGCCTACCTGGAAACCTGGCACCTGGACATCGAGGAATTCCTCGAACTGCGCAAGAACACCGGCGACGACCGCCGCCGCACCCACGACATGAACACGGCGAACTGGATTCCCGACCTGTTCATGAAGCGCGTGATGGAAGGCGGCGAGTGGACACTGTTCTCGCCCGCCAGCTGCCCGGACCTGCACGACAAGGTCGGCAAGGCCTTCGAAGCCGCCTACCTGGGCTATGAAGCCAAGGCCGCCAATGGCGAGCTGAAGCTGTTCAAGAAGATCCCCGCCATGCAGCTGTGGCGCAAGATGCTGGGCATGCTGTTCGAGACCGGCCACCCCTGGATCACCTTCAAGGATCCGTGCAACATCCGCAGCCCGCAGCAGCACGTGGGCGTGGTGCACAGCTCCAACCTGTGCACGGAAATCACGCTCAACACCGACGACAACGAGATCGCGGTGTGCAACCTGGGTTCGGTGAACCTGGTCGCCCACCTGAAGCAACAGGCCGACGGCACCCAGGTGCTCGACCACGCCAAGCTCGAGAAGACCATCCGCACCGCGATGCGCATGCTCGACAACGTGATCGACATCAACTACTACGCGGTCGAGAAGGCGCGCAATTCCAACCTGCGCCACCGTCCGGTCGGCATGGGCATCATGGGCTTCCAGGACTGCCTGCACATGCTGCGCCTGCCGTACGCCAGCGACGCCGCGGTGCAGTTCGCCGACACCTCGATGGAAGCGGTGTGCTACTACGCCTACCGCGCTTCCAGCGAGCTGGCCGAAGAACGTGGCCGCTACAGCACCTATGAAGGTTCGCTGTGGGATCGCGGCATCCTGCCGCAGGACTCGCTCAAGCTGCTGGCCGATGAACGCGGCGGCTACCTGGAAGTGGATCACTCCTCGACCATGGACTGGGACAGCCTGCGCGCGCGCATCAAGCAGCATGGCATGCGCAACTCGAACTGCATCGCGATCGCGCCCACGGCCACGATCTCGAACATCATCGGCGTGTCGGCCTGCATCGAACCGACCTTCCAGAACCTGTACGTCAAGTCCAACCTGTCGGGCGAGTTCACGGTGGTCAACGACTATCTGGTGCGCGACCTGAAGGCACGTGGCCTGTGGGACGAAGTGATGGTCGCCGACCTGAAGTATTTCGACGGCAAGCTGGCCCGCATCGACCGCATCCCGCAAGACCTGCGCGACATCTACGCCACCGCGTTCGAAGTCGAGCCGAGCTGGCTGGTGGAAGCCGCCAGCCGCCGCCAGAAGTGGATCGACCAGGCCCAGTCGCTGAACATCTACATGGCCGGCGCCTCGGGCAAGAAGCTGGACGACACCTACAAGCTGGCCTGGCTGCGCGGCCTGAAGACCACGTACTACCTGCGCACGATGGCGGCCACCCACGTGGAGAAATCCACCGTGTCGCGCGGCTCGCTCAACGCCGTGTCGTCGGGTAGCGAAGGTGGCATCAGCGCCGCCGGCATCGATCACCCGCGGTGGCCCGCGCCGCGCCTTTCGCGCGGGGCGTGGGCCACGGCAATCAAAGCATTCCACGGAGAACCACATCATGCTGAGCTGGGACGACGACGTTCAAGCCACCCCGCAGGCTGCCCCGCAGTCCGCGCCGAATCCCGCCGCCATGCCTGCTGCCGCACGCTCTGTCGACCAGCACGGCGTGCTGCCGCCGGCCGCCACGCAACCCGCCGGCACGGGCATCCTCGGCAACCTGCCGGCGTCCGACGCGCCGACGGACCGCCGCGTGAACGCCGCCGACAAGCGCGTCATCAACGGCTCGACCGACGTCAACCAGCTGGTGCCGTTCAAGTACAAGTGGGCCTGGGAAAAATACCTGGCCGGCTGCGCCAACCACTGGATGCCGCAGGAAATCAACATGTCGCGCGACATCGCGCTGTGGAAGGACCCGAACGGCCTGACCGAAGACGAGCGCCGCATCATCAAGCGCAACCTCGGCTTCTTCGTCACCGCCGATTCGCTGGCCGCCAACAACATCGTGCTGGGCACCTACCGCCAGATCACCGCGCCGGAATGCCGCCAGTACCTGCTGCGCCAGGCGTTTGAAGAAGCGATCCACACGCACGCCTACCAGTACATCGTGGAGTCGCTCGGCCTGAATGAAGCCGAGATCTTCAATGCGTACCACGAAGTACAGTCGATCCGCGACAAGGACGAGTTCCTGATCCCGTTCATCGACACGCTGACCGACCCGGCCTTCAAGACCGGCACGCCGGAAAACGACCAGAAGCTGCTCAAGTCCCTGATCGTGTTCGCCTGCATCATGGAAGGCCTGTTCTTCTATGTGGGCTTCACGCAGATCCTGGCAATGGGCCGCCAGAACAAGATGACCGGCGCCGCCGAGCAGTACCAGTACATCCTGCGCGACGAATCGCTGCACTGCAATTTCGGCATCGACCTGATCAACCAGATCAAGCTCGAGAACCCGCACCTGTGGACCACCGAGTTCAAGGAAGAGATCACCGCGCTGTTCAAGAAGGCCGTGGACCTCGAATACCGCTACGCCGAGGACACCATGCCGCGCGGCGTGCTGGGCCTGAACGCACCGATGTTCAAGGGCTACCTGCGCTTCATCTGCAACCGCCGCTGCCAGCAGATCGGCCTGGAGCAGCTGTTCCCGAACGAGGAAAACCCGTTCCCGTGGATGAGCGAGATGATCGACTTGAAGAAGGAACGCAATTTCTTCGAGACGCGTGTGATCGAGTATCAGACGGGTGGGGCGTTGTCTTGGGATTGAGGTGATTTCGCTGTTTGGTAACCGCCAGAATCGTTGTCGTTAGCGACATTAGATCTGCCTTTCCGTGACACTGGACTGCCCCTCGGCACATTTGCCTCGGGGCAGTTTTTTTTGTCTCTGGTTCCAGTCCGCAGCTAACCGTGGGGCAGCGTGTCGAAGAAGAGATAAACGGCGGCTATGCGGCCTTCCCGGGCAATGATGAAGTCAGTTCCAGCGTAAGCTGGAGCCTCGCCTGGACGGCCGGATACCCATCGGATCCGCCCGCCATCGCCCGACACATCGGGCTCGGCGATTGGCTGGTACTGGAAGTCAGGGTGGGTTGCCTTGATCGCGCCCGCGATCCGATCGATCTCGTCACGGCCGCGGAAGATGCCCTTGCTGGGGTCATGGAATACGCAATCCTCGGTGAAGATTTCATCGATGAGCGCGCGCCGGCGCGCGGGATCGTTCTCACCGAAGACGTCGAGATTGCGTCTCAGTAGTGTCGGAATACTGTTGGACATTGGCTGCCTCCTTAAGGCAAGTAGTTGTCTCTCAATCGCCTGCCACTGTGAATCGATGCTAGCTATAGCCATACAGCGGTCGGATTACTGAGCAAGCGCCAAGGTCTTTGCGATGCCTCTGGCGACCGCAGGTCGAGCCGAGATCTCGGCGTACCATCGCGCGACGAATGGGAACTTGTCGAGGGTTGCACCGACGGCCTGATGGCGCCACGCCCACCCGAAATGGGCGATGTCCGCAATACTGTAGGCGTCACCTGCAACGTACCGTTGATGCTCAAGGCCGTGATTGAGCACGCCCAGCGCCCGGTCAACCTCCGATAGCGCGCGCGCCTGGGCCTCGGGCTGGGGCGACGACTGAATCGCGACCAGAAACGCTTGGAGGAACGCCGGGCTGAGGCCGGACGCGTGGAAGAAGAGTTGCTCGAAGACCTTGCCCCGGTGGGGGCCATTCTTCGGAAGAAGTTGTCCGGTCTTCTCAGCAAGGTAGACCAGGATCGCGGCGGATTCGCTGAGGACCACATCGCCGTCTCCGAGAACGGAACGGTCGATGAGAACGGGGACTTTCGCGTTGGGATTCATCGCCTTGAAGGCGTCGGTCTTCTGCTCGCCCTGGCGCAGGTTGACGGGAACGAGCCGATAGTCGAGTTCCATCTCTTCCAATGCGATCGGGACTTTGACGCTGTTGGGCGTGGGGAATGCGAGAACTTCAATCATTGTCGTATTTTTCCTAGTGGAGACCTGCGCGCCTTCAGTTGCAGACGCTTGGCGGTGGCTAGGCCGATGCCGGTCGTGCCACCGGTGACGACGGCAATTTTTCCTTCGAGTCTGCGTACCACGATCTATCTCCTGAGTGGGGTGAGACAAATCTATGGCGAGATGCTATTTTTCGAAATAGAAATGAATGAAAACCATCGTTGCAGGATTGTCGATGTCAAAGCTCCCGGATTTCGAAGGGCTCGCGATGTTCGCGAAGGTCGCCGAAGAAGGTTCGTTCGCTGCGGCGGCCACGGCCATGGGTGTCTCGGTCGCCACGGTCTCTCGGGCCGTTACCCGCCTTGAAGAGCGGCTGGGAGGCCGACTGTTCAATCGTACCTCCCGACGACTTGCACTCACGGACTATGGCCACACACTCGCCGAACGAGCGGCGAAAATCTATGCCGACGCCGAGGAGGCCGAGGATTTCGCCCGTGAGACCTCAAGCCGACCGCGTGGTCTGGTCAAGCTCGCTGCGCCGTTCACTTTTGGCGCTCGCTGGGTTGCCCCGCTGCTGCCCGAATTCTTCCGGACCTACCCGGATATTTCCGTGGATCTTCATCTCACGGATGCCCATGCCGATCTGATTGGGGAAGGGTTCGATGCCGCCCTGCGCATCGCCATCATGGAAGACTCGTCTCTCGTCGCGCGTCACATTGCACACGTGCGTCGGTTTGTCGTGGCATCCCCCGCCTACCTGGCTCGCTATGGTCGTCCACAGCACCCACAAGATCTGGGCGCCCACCAGTGTCTTACTTACACGAACAGGAGTAAGCGCGACGTTTGGCGCTTTACCCACAAAAGTGGCGAGGAATGCGCGGTTGCACCAACCGGGGCATTGCGAGGAACGAGCGTGGAAGCTTTGCTACCCACTGTCCTCTCGGGACTTGCCATCACTGAACTCCCTGAATTTGTTGCGACCCAGTACTTTTCCGACAATCAGCTTGAACCGATGTTGACGGACTGGCGCTTGCCCGAAGGCGGCCTTTATTTCGTCACACCCACTGCCCGCGCACGACCAGCAAAGGTTAGCGCCCTGGCCGACTTCTTCATCGCCAAGCTGACCACGGCAGAATGGAGCGCAAAGTGAGGGCGTGCGCAGGGTATATCTCGAAATAGTGCAGGCTAGCCGAGCATAGCGACAGAGGTCCGCCTCTGAACACGAAGTCTCCAACGGCAACGAGAAAGAGCGGCTTCGCGGAGATAACGCCGGACGATTTTGGTCCGGTTTGAGTCGGCCTTCGCGAACTACCGAACTGGCCGCTTACCGTGCGATCCGGCGTCCGTTCTCGACTATGGGGTCAACCGGTCAATGCAAGTGTTCGGGCGACCGCCTTACGCATAAAGCCTATGTCCTGGCACACTTGATGACCGTATCGAGCGTGCGCGTGGTGATGTCCTTCCCGAACGAGCGTTCGAGCAGGCTCATGAACACGGGGCCTTTCTTCGGGTCAGGCACGTAGGCGCTGAAGACCTCCGTGGCATTGGCCTTGACGATGCTTGCGCCGTCGCGCTCGATGGGCAGCTTCACGTCTGGCGAAACCGGGCTGCGGAGGAAGGTGACAACCCGCTTGGCCGAAGGCGCAAGGCTGAACCCGGCGAAGGGGTCCGAGTCGATGAGATCCTGGAGATAGCGCGCTGGCCGGACGAAGGTGTCGAAGCTGTGGCCCAGTTCAGATTGCATCGCCTTCTCGGCGCGTCGCTCCAGGCCGGTCAGTGACGACGATCGCGCGTTGAACACGACGTTCCCGCTGGAGAGCAAGGTTTTCACTTCGGAGAAGCCCGCCGCCTCGAAGCAGCGCTTGAGTTCGGTCATCCGGGCGTTCATCGGGCTGACGCCGCGAAGAAAGGCAACGTATCGGGACATGGCTATCTCTTGGTAGCTGGCGAACCGCCACGCATCTTGCGGTCAACGGCAAATGCAGGGTGACGTTCCACCGCACCGGCTGGTCAAACATTCTTTCGGGCCGATGTGCCCCGAGACAACCGACCTGGTTTCAGCCGCGTTTTTTCGACGATCGCGATGCAAGGGTGTCTGCAAGTACCTCTTCGATCGTCGTGGCGGCAAGCGTCTTTCGAACGCCATCGTCGATCGACGCATAGACGTGGCTCAGCGTCGACCCGATGCCTCGCCCGATGGGGCACGCCTGGCTGGGCTTCGAAGGGTGCAGCGCAAAGTGCGCACCCTCTTCAAGTGCATCAAAGACGTCGAGCAGGCTGATTGCGTCCGCACGCCTGGTCAGACGCCATCCCGCATTGACGCCGCGATAACTTTCGACGAGGCCGCCTTTTGCAAGCAGCCCGAGCGTACGACGAATCACCACCGGATTCGTGTTGACGCTCGCAGCAATCCTGTCGGACGTGACCGGGTCAGGATTGTTCCGCGTGACGAGCGCCATCCACGCCAGGATGTGGGTCGCCACGGTCAGGCGGCTGTTAGCGCTCATGGAAAGCCTGTATTAGTCAGTTTAGTTGTAACCATATTCATTACAGCATGGGTTGTCAACTTGACAAGCTTGATGAATCCCGGCGGCCTCGCGCGTTCGCAGCCCTGTAAGACGGGCGACAACTGTCTATACGCACGGGTTCAAAGACGCGCCAAAGCCGCCCAACCATACCATTCTTGTCTCGTCGATGTCGGACTTTCATGACGAAAGGCTTGTGTAGATGGCGCTGATGGTTTATGTTGTAACCAATGCAGTTACATCAGATGCACTGTGAAGATACGCGTAGGTCTTACGACGTGTCCACAGTCAACGGAAACGAAGCTGCCGTCCATTTCCATTTCATCTTCAATACCGAACGAGAAACCCGCAGATGTCCACACTCTTCGATCCTATCCAGATTGGCGCGCTGAAGCTGTCGAACCGCATTGTCATGGCGCCGCTCACGCGCATGCGCGCGTTCTCCGAGCGCAGTCCGGGCCCCCTCAATGCGCGGCACTATGTGCTGCGTGCGAGCGCAGGACTCGTCATTACCGAAGCCACTTCGGTTACGCCTCAGGGCGTTGGCTATCCGAACACGCCGGGCATCTGGACCGAGAAGCAGATTGCCGGCTGGACTGAGGTAACTTCCGCGGTACACGATGCGGGCGGCCTGATCGTCTCCCAGTTGTGGCACGTCGGGCGGGTTTCCGATCCGCTCTACCATGACGGCCAACTTCCGGTCGCCCCCAGCGCAATTGCGCCGGAAGGCCATGTCACGCGGGTGCGGCCTCATCGCCCGTACACCGTACCGCGTGCGTTGGAGACCGAAGAACTTCCAGGCATCGTCGAGGATTTCCGGGCCGGCGCCGCAAACGCAAAACGCGCTGGTTTTGATGGCGTCGAGCTTCACGCGGCAAATGGCTATCTGTTTGATCAGTTTCTGCACGACGGATCCAACCAGCGGACCGACCGTTATGGCGGTTCGATCGAGAATCGCGCGCGCTTCCTGCTGGAGGCAGTCGACGCGTTGCTCACGGTTTGGCCGGCGGGCCGCATCGGCGTGCATCTGAACCTGATGTCGAGTTCATACTCGATGCGCGATTCGAATCCGCGCGCGCTCTTCACGTATATCGCCGAGCAACTCAACGCGCGCAACATCGCTTTCATTTTTGCACGCGAGGCGCTGGATCGCGGCGAGAATCGCATCGGCCGTGACGTGCGGCGTATCTTCAAAGGGGCCTACATCCTCAACGAAGGGCTGACGAGGGAGAGCGCGGAACTGGCCATCGAACGCGGCGAGGCGGACGCGGCGGCGTTTGGACGTCCTTTTATCGCCAATCCTGACCTGGTGGAGCGTTTCCGACGCGGTGCGCCGCTCAATACGGTCAATCCGGAAACGATCTACACGGACGACGAAACCGGCTACAACGACTATCCGTTGCTCGACGAAGCTGTTTGAAGCCGACGCGCGCTGCCGGCGCCGCAGCCACCGGATAGGGATCCGGTTGCTGGTGGGTTTCTGAGCATGCCTGATCCAGATCCCGGATCAGGTCGAATCTGACGCGCAGTGCGGCGGGAGTAACGCGACTTCCGGCGCCGTCGACTCCGGGCGCGCCAGTCTCACGGCGACTGTTTGACAATCGCGTGGTGCAAAACTGTTTTGCATGAGCGCCCACGAGCGTGCGTGCCGTGTGAGGAAACGGGGCCGGTACCGCGCGAGCAGGGGCCCGTCTCTTGTGCGACAATGCAACCCATCGACACGTGCGTCCATCGCGCCCTGCTCGTTTGTCGAAGATGTGCGGAGTCAGCTGTTGATTACAGTTTCACCCATCCTGATCTCCGAATGGGGAGCCTTGGTAGTCTTCCTCAGTGTCCTGGTCACACAACTTGGCGCGCCGGTTCCGGCTGCGCCGATGCTGCTGTTAGCCGGCTCTCAGGTGGCTGCCGGCGCCGTCTCTTTCGGTTCGGTATTCCTGGCAGCGGTCGCTGCCGTTCTCATTTCGGATGGGCTGTGGTTTGTGCTTGGACGACACCATGGTCGCCGTCTCCTCACACGTCTGGTCCGAATATCTCTATCGCTGGACTCAAGTATCCGAAAGACCCACGCATGGTTCGAGCGTTACGGGGCGCCACTGCTGCTCGTGGCGAAATTCATCCCCGGCCTGGGACTTATCGCATCTCCGCTTTTGGGTACTACCAGAATTGACCGACGAGTCTTCTTCTCGTGGGACCTCGCTGGGGGTGCGATGTGGTCGGGCACGTGGCTCGCTGGTGGCGCCTTTTTTGGTCCAGAGCTGACCAGGTTGATGTCTCTGATCAGTGCGCATGGCGTAACTGTTGCAGAAGTGCTGGTCGCGGTCGGAGCACTCTTCGCAGCATTCCGATGGATTCAGCGCCTGCGTTTTCGTCGCTGGCTCGCGCATATACGAATCACACCGCAGCAGCTAAACGAGATGATAAGGTCCGAGCATCCGCCGGTCATTCTCGATGCTCGCCCGACTGCGGTACGCAAAGCAGAGCCGCACCGTATCCCCGGCGCGATATCGATCGACCTGGCATCACCCGGGAAAGTTGACAAGACGCTGCTTGAACATGACCTCGTGATCTACTGTGTTTGTCCTAACGAAGCGACGGCGAAAAAGATTTCGCAGCAAATGCGTCGAAAGGGGTTCCGATATGTACGGGCCTTGAAGGGCGGCCTTGATGCGTGGGAGCATGACGGCTATCCAGTAGAGCCGACCGGACAGCAGGGCTTTGGACGAGGACAAAGTAACGGGGTGTAGATACGTATTAACGACGGGTCCATGTCAGATTTTTCCCTATTTCTCCCGACATCGCTCTTCCAGATGGTTCCTCACTATAGTCAAGAGCAGTAAGCGCCTTGGGGGCGCCTGCAACAGGGCAGGAGGGAGAAATGGATTTCGCATCGTCCGGTCCACGAGCGTCCAGGGAGCCATTGCGAATCGCGCAACAAGGGCAGGCGCCACGCGCAACGCTCGGACAGCCGGGTATGGCGGAATTACTGCTAAATGTTGTGGTGGAGTCGACGTGCGGTGCACTCAGCCCGATCATGCTGACGGCCCACGTTGACAGGCCATTGCAAGCGGGCAGATGCGACGTCGACGCACGTCTGAAGCACGGGGACGGTCGGCAGCAGCGATGGTTGGCCGAACTCAGGCAGGCGGGGGCTATCGTTGGTCGCGCGCATGTCGTCCTGGATGGCGAGCTACCGTCAAGCAGCTACATGCCTTGGCGTAGCGGAATGCTGCCGGTGACGACAAGGCATGACGACGACATTGCGCAATGCCTGGCGGTGGCCCGGCTATGCGACAAGTATTCCCAGGGAGAAGCGGCATTACGTCCCGTATGGCTCACCATCCGCTATTTCCTGGACTTTGGGCAGAGTGCACAGGTGCGGGAAGCCTTGACGGTTTCGCCGGTGCGGAATCAACGGTATGGCTCCTTATGCCAGCGCGACCTCGACGTATTCGAGGCAGGAGCCAGGGTCGCTACGCTGACCACCGTCTATGAGCGCACCCATGGCCAAGGCCTGTTCCCCTGGGCGCTCAAGTGACCCGTGGCCGGCCCTGATCGCGGCGGCGTGGCTCATTCCTTCTGCTGCAAAGCGAGCAACTCCCGCTTCGCCGCGGCCAGCACTGCGTCGGAGCGCTTTTCGTCGGCCATCACACGAGACACCACCAGAGCCCCGATCATGGCGCTGACCGCGAACACGGCCTTGTCCGGATCGTCCCCGCCCAGCGCGGCGTCCATCCGGCCGATGAACCCTTCGATGTGGGCCGACATCGCCGCGCGCGCCGACTCGTCGGCGCGCGCCACGTCGCCCGCCAGCGCGGCGATTGCGCAGCCGGTCGTGCGCCCGTCGCGGTGCTTGCGGCTCAGGTAGCTGCGTACCGTTGCGCTGTACTCGACCGGCTCCTTCCCGCTTTTCGCCTCGAACGCGGCTAGCCCGGCATCCAGCGCGCGTTCGAGCGCGTGCAACAGCAGGTCCGAGCGCGACGCAAAGTGCCCATAGAAGCCGCCGTGCGTCAGGTTGGCGCTACGCATCAGCTTGCCGACGCTGACGGACTCCAATCCGCCATCCCGAATCTGCTCCGCGGCCTGTTCCAGGATGCGCTCCCTGCTTTGCGCTTTGTCCGCCTGTGAGTGGCCCATCTGTCAGATCCCATGGTTTTGTCTTGACTTTCTGCATTATGCTCGTCATTCTCCAGCATGACAATCATCATTCAGATAGCGGGTAGCTGCCATGGACGAGCTGGACGAGCTGAACGTTGACCTGGACGACTACGAGGTTCCCTTCAAGGGCATCGTCGAGCAGTCCATCGCCGGCATCTACATCCTGCAAGACGCCCGCTTCCGCTATGTCAACGAGACTTTCGCGCGCATGTGCGGTCTCAGGCGCGAGAAGTTGCTCGGCGCCCGGCTTTGCGATGTGGCGAACCCCTCGCAACGCGGTGCGCTGATGGCCCGGTACGAGCGCCAGATCAGGGGCGTTGGCGCTTCGGAGCTGTTCGTCATTCGCCGGACCTCGTCCCGCAACCCGGGCTGCTTCGAGATCCATGGCACGCGCGTGATTTTCCACGGCCGGCCCGCGATCGTCGGCCTCAGTATCGACACCTCCGAGCGCGAGCGGCAACGCGCCGAGCTGGTCGAGGCCAGCGAGCGCTTGCAGGAGTTGGTTGCAAGTGCCAACAATGTCCGCGAGAAGGAGCGCCACCGCGTGGCGCGCGAGCTGCACGACGTGATCGGCGGCATGCTGACGGCGATCAAGTTTGACCTGTCGCGGCTGTCGTGGGGCATCGAGGCGCTGGACCGCTATCGCGCGCCACGGGCGCGGCAAGGTGGCGGGGCGGCGCCGGCGCTCGCCTCGCTGGCGCTGACCGCAGCCAAGACCCTCCAGCTCACGCAGGAGACCATCGAAACCGTGCGCGTCATTTCCGAAGGACTTCGCCCGGGCGCTCTCGACCACCTGGGCCTGCAAGACACGCTGTGCCTCGACCTCGAGCGCTTCGAGCGCCGCTACGGCATCGCCACGCGCTTTAGCACCACGGGCGCCGCGCGAGGTATGGACCGCAACCGTGAGATCGGCATTTACCGGATCTTCCAGGAAGCGCTCACCAACGTCGCCAGGCATTCCAAAGCTACCGAAGTCACCGTGAGCCTTGACTGGGCGGCCGATCGCCTTGAGCTGGAAATCTCGGACAACGGCCTCGGCTTCGACCTCGATCGCGTCGCGGCCGATGGCCATCTCGGCCTGCTGGGCATGCAGGAACGCGCACGCGAGCTCGACGGCACACTCGTTCTCGACACCGGACCCCGCTCCGGCGCGCGTCTGCGGCTCGGCGTGCCGGTAGCGTCCGCCGTCAACGACGATACCAACAAGTGCGCCAATCCCGGCGCTCACATCGACTGAGGACAGCCATGATTCGCCTGCTGCTGATCGACGACCACACGATCTTTCGCCAGGGCCTCAAACGCTTGCTTGCCGAGCAGGACGGCTTCGATGTCGTGGCCGAAGCCGGCGATGCGAGCGAAGCCCTTGGCCGCCTGCGCGAGCAGCCCTTCGACGTGGCGCTGCTCGATGTCAACATGCCGGGCCGCAGCGGCCTGGAGATGCTGCCCTCGCTGCGCGCCGAGCGCCCCGCCATGCCGGTGGTCGTGCTGAGCATGTACCCGGCCGAGCAGTACGCACTGCGCGCCTTCCAGGCCGGCGCGTCCGGCTATGTCACCAAGGACATGGACCCGATCGAACTGGTCGATTCGATCCGCAATGTGTCGAAGGGCAAGCGCTACATGACGCCCGCCGTCGCGAGCTGCCTGCTCGACGGCTTTGACCGGGTCAGCGACGCGGCGCCGCGCCAGCAACTGTCGTCGCGCGAATACGAGATCATGCTTCTGATCGTGCGCGGTATCCGCCTGACCGAGATCGGCCGGCAGATGTTCCTGAGCGTGAAGACGGTGAGCACCTATCGCTCACGCATCCTGAAGAAGATCGGCGTCTCCAGCAATGCCGAGCTGGCGCGCTATGCCGTCGAACATCGACTGATCGACTGATCGACTGATCGCAGCCCTCAGCTTCAGAAAACGCTGACAAGGCGCAGAGCCAGTTCCGACAGCCGGATTCGCGCCGGACGTCCAAACTCTCTTCAACGACACGATTCCACACGAGTCGGAACGAAGGAGAGAGCGATGACGGCAGACGTGCTGCTGCACCTGGACGACGGCGTGCTGGTCGTGACGATCAACCGGCCGGCCAAGAAGAACGCGCTCACCGCGCAGATGTATTCGGCACTCGCCGATGCGATTGCCGAGGCGGACCGTCGCGATGACGTCCGCGTCGTGCTGCTCCGTGGCGAGGGCGGCAACTTCAGCAGCGGCAACGACATCGGCCTGTTCGTCAATGGACAGGCCACCGAACACAAGGAGTCGACCGCCGTGCCGTTCCTGCACGCGGTCGTTGCACTGCGCAAACCGATGGTGGCCTGCGTTTGCGGGCATGCGGTCGGCATCGGGGCGACCGTGCTGCTGCATTGCGACTACGTCGTTGCCTCCGACGATGCCCGCATCCGTTTCCCGTTCGTCGACCTCGGGCTGTGCCCTGAATTCGCCTCCACGCTGCTGCTGCAGCAGGTGGTGGGCCGCAACAAGGCAACCGAATGGCTGCTGCTGGCCACCACCATTCCCGCCGCCGAAGCCCATCGGGCTGGACTCATCAATCGCGTGATGCCGCTGGAGACGGTCGCGGCGGAGGCGCTGGCGATCGCCAAGTGCCTCGCCAGCAAGCCGCGCCAGGCGCTGATGGCGACGCGCGGACTGGTGCGCGAGGCGACCGAGATGCTGGTCAGGGACAGTCTCCAGCGCGAGACGGTCGTGTTCGACACCCTGCGGCAGTCGCCCGAGGCACAGGAAATTTTCCGGCGCTTCCTGCAACGGGCGCCCGTGCGGACCGCTGCCCCCGCCTGAGCCCGGGGCCGATGACAGCCAATCAGAGCGCGGCGCGAAGTACCTCGTGGTGACCATGTGCATCGGTGGCGGACAAGGCGCCGCCGTGCTGTTCGAAATGCTGTGACGAGTTCCACCCATCAACAAGGAGACGGCAATGACTGCTGTGGCAAAACTTTTCGACCTGAAGGGCCGCACGGCTCTCATCACCGGGGGATCCAGCGGGCTGGGCCTGCAGATTGCCGAGGCGCTCGGCACGCAGGGCGCCCGCGTGGTGATCTCGGCGCGCAAGGCGGACGCGCTTCAAGCCGCGCAGGCGCATCTGGCCGGCCTGGGCGTCGACGCAAGCTGGATCGCCGCTGACAACGCCGTGGAGGACGACGTGGAACGCCTCGCCAACGAAGCGATGGAACGCCTTGGCAAGGTCGACATCCTCGTCAACAACGCCGGCGCCACCTGGGGCGCGACCACCGTCGACCACCCGCTGTCCGCTTGGGACAAGGTCATGAACCTGAACGTGCGCTCAATCTTCCTGCTGACGCAGAAGATCGGGCGGCTGTCGATGATTCCCAACCGATTCGGGCGCGTGATCAACCTTGCCTCGATCGCCGGCCTCAAGGGCAACGGTCCCAAGGGCCAGCCGACCATTGCCTACAACACCAGCAAGGGCGCCATCGTCAACTTTACGCGTGCGCTGGCCGGCGAATGGGGCCCGCATGGGGTCACCGTCAATGCCATCGCGCCGGGATTTTTCCCGTCAAAGATGACCAGGGGGACGATCGAGAAAGTGGGCGTCGAGAAGCTGTCGGAGGGGGCGCCTCTGCAGCGCATCGGTGACGACGACGATCTCAAGGGCGCGGCCCTGCTGTTCGCGAGCGACGCGGGCAAGCACATCACCGGCCAGATCCTCGCCGTCGACGGCGGCCTGACCGCAGTCTGAAGAAGTTCGATTCCGAATCCAAACCATCCCGATCCAAAGGAAAACACCATGAGCAACGCAGCAGGCACGCCCGAAGTCCGCATGACGATCGAGGGCCATATCGCGATTATTTCGCTGGACAACGTCGCCAAGAAGAACGCCATCACGCCGGAACTGATGCAGCAGCTCTCGCAGCGGCTGACCGAGTTCGACAACGACGACAACCTGTGGGTGGCGGTGCTGGATCCGGCGGGCGAGCACACCACGGCCGGCCTCGACATGCCGAAGTTCTTCGGCCCGAACGCCACGGCCAAGCCGATTCCAGACGACCAGGTCGACCCGTTCGGCCTCAAGAAGCGCTGCAGCAAGCCGCTGATCTCGGTCGTCCACGGCATCACCTATACCATCGGCATCGAGCAGATGCTCGCCTCCGACATCGTGATTGCGGCCGATACCGCGCGCTTCTGCCAACTCGAATCGAAGCGCGGCATCGCCCCGCTCGGCGGCGCTCACTTCCGCTACCTGACGCGCACTGGTTGGGGCAACGCGATGTACCACCTGTTCCTGTGCGACGAGTTCTCGGCACAGGAGGCGTATCGCTGCGGCTTCGTCCAGGAGGTCCATCCCTATGGCAAGCACCGCGAGCGCGCGATGGAGATCGCCCGGCTGATCTGCAAGGTCGCCCCCATCGGCCTGCGCGCGACCAAAGCGGCGGCGCTGACCTACATCGAGCACGGCGAGAAGGCGGCCATCGCCGTCATCCCGCGGGTGAGCGAGCAGGTCTTCGCCACGGAGGACTTCAAGGAGGGTATCCAGTCCTTCGTCGAGCGCCGCGAGGCGCGATTCCAGGGGCGCTGAGCTGCGGCTCACCGCCATGACTGCCGATACGGGAGCCACTATGCAGACCTTCACGTCAATCGAAGCACTGAAGGCGTTCCAGGGCAAGGAGGCCGGTCCGAGCGACTGGCATCTGGTTACGCAGCAGGAGGTGAATCTGTTTGCCGAGGCAACTGGCGACCGCCAGTGGATCCATGTCGATCCCGAGCGGGCGAGGCGGGAGTCGCCGTTCGGCGGCCCCGTCGCACATGGATTCCTGACGCTGTCGCTGCTGCCGATGCTGATGGCGCAGGTAACTGGTTTCGAGGGCGTACGTGCTCGCGTCAACTACGGCCTGAACCGCGTCCGCTTTACCGGCCCCGTGCCCGTGGGCGCGAAGGTACGCATCCGCGCCGTCCTGGAGGACGTGGCTGACGAAGGGCAGGGCGGCGTGAAGGTGACGTGGAAAGTCACGTTCGAGATGGAAGGATCGGCCAGGCCCGTCTGCGTCGCGGAGTCGCTGGCCAAGCTGTACTTCTAGGAGCAGTTCCCGTCGATTACCGACACCAACCGTCGCCGTGCGACGAACGTCATTGCGCGGAGGGGCGAACGGCGCCCTTGGGGTGCCGTTCGCCCAAAGAAATACAAAGACTGGAGACAACAAGATGACCGCCCCGATGCCAGACTACTGGACCCCCGACCTCCTGTTGAGCGAAGCCGACGTCGCCCGCTTCGAGCGCGTCCCGCTTGCGGAGCGCAAACTGCCGGCCTCCACCTACGAAATGCTGATGGACGGCTGCGCCATCGACCCGTCGAAGGTTGCCATCCGCTACTTCACCGACGGCGCCCGTCCCCTCGAGACTGCGCGGCAGGTGACCTATGCCGAGTTGCGCGCCAAGGTCCACCAGACGGCAAATCTGCTGGCCGACCTCGGCGTCGGCAAGGACGATGTCGTCTCGGTGCTGATGCCAGCGATCCCCGAAATGCAGTTCGTCCTGTGGGGTGCCCAGGCTGCGGGGATCGTCAATCCGGCCAACTGGATGCTGGAGCCGGACATCCTCATCCAGATGTTCCGCTCGGCCGGCACCAAGGTACTGGTCGCGTTTGGTGGCGACGAGCACGCCGATATCTGGGCCAAGGCGGAGGCCGTAGCGCGCGGCCTTCCATCGCTGGTGGCGGTGATTCGCGTCGGCGGAGCGGGTCCGGCGAAGGCCGCCGGCGTGCCCGTCATCGATTTCGCCGAAGCCGTCGAGCGCCATCCCTCCGATCGCCTGCTCTCCGGGCGGATCTTCTCGCCCGACGACACCGCCTCGCTCTTCCACACCGGCGGCACGACCGGCGCGCCGAAGCTGGCGCGCAACCTCCACCGCAACCAGGTGTACTGGGTGTGGGCGTCGAATTACCTGTGGGGACTCGACTCGACCGAGGTGCAAGTGCTCGGTGTCCCGGTTTTCCATGTCGCCGGCGCGGTGGTCGGCTGTTTCAGCCCGCTGGCGATGGGGGCGACAGTCGTGTTGATGACATCGACCGGCTTTCGCCATCCGTCCGTGCTGCCGAACCTCTGGCGCATCATCGAGGCTTTTCGGGCCAACATGCTGATCCTCGTGCCGACGTTGGTGAACCAGGTGCTGTCGATTCCGCTGGGTGGCGCTGACATTTCGACGCTGACCTACGTCGCCTCGTCGACCGCGCCCCTGTCGACTACCGTCGCCGACGCCTTCCATCGCATGACCAGCGTCCGTATCCGTGAAAGCTGGGGCATGACCGAAACCACGGCGGTCACCTGCATCACGCCCCAGGTCGAGCAGGTCAAGGTTGGCAGCTCGGGCGTGCGGCTGCCGTACCAGCAGGTCCGCGTGGTGCTGCCGGACGGCACCGGGAGCGTGGTCCGGGACTGCGCGCCGGGCGAGCCGGGCCTCGTTATCGTGCGCGGGCCTTCGGTCTTCCCCGGCTACCTGGGCCAGGACAAGGCTGCGCTCTGGTTCGACGGYGACTGGCTGGACACCGGCGATCTCGGCTACCTCGACGCGGACGGCTGGCTGTGGATTACTGGCCGCGCCAAGGACCTGATCATCCGCGGCGGACACAACATCGATCCGAAGATGGTGGAGGAGGTGCTGTTCGGCCATCCGGCGATCCAGGATGCCGCCGTGGTCGGCGCGCCCGATGCGCATGCCGGCGAGGTACCGGTCGCCTACGTGGTGCTGAAGCCGGGAGCGAGCGCCTTGGCGGATAGCATCCTGCGGTACGCCGCCGAGCACATGCCAGAACGCGCGGCAATTCCGAAACACTGCTTCGTGCTGCCAGAAATGCCGAAGACGTCGGTCGGCAAGATCCAGAAGAACCTGCTGCGCATCGATGCCATCGAGCGGATGTTCCGCGCCGCGCTCGACGGCATCGGCCTGGGCGCAGAGGTGCAGGCCACGGACCGGGGCAGCCGCGGCTTCTTCGTGGAGATCCGGGTGCCGACGCGTGACGCCGACGATGCGGTCCTGGCCGGCGCGCTGCGCTGCTTCACCATTCCCTATGCGGTCCGACATATCGAAGGAGCTTGACCAGGAGCCGACCCATCGACCGAAGAACAGCCGGCAAGTGGCTGTTCGCCAGCGACATCGGCTATCGCCTGACCGGCCGATGTCCGGCCATCGATCGCATTCATCAAAAAGGAATCGCCGTGTCTACAAACTACAAGGCGCCCGTCGACGACTATGTCTTCCTGTTGCACGACGTGATCGCGCCCACCGTGCCACACGCGCTGGGTGGCATGGCGCGCGCAGACACGCGGCAGGTGCTCGAACAGGCCGCGCGCTTTTTCGAGAAGGTCTGGGCGCCCCTGGACGGCCCCGGGGACGAAGAAGGCTGCCACTTCGACAACGGCGCGGTCAGGACGCCGTCCGGCTACCTCGCCGGATACGCCGCGCTGTGCGAGGCAGGCTGGAACCGGGTCTCGGTCCCGGAGGAATCCGGCGGAGCTGGCCTGCCGGAGGGGATCGACCAGGCCGTGCGTGAGTTCTCCGCATCAGCCTGCAATTCGCTCGGCCTCTACGCGATACTGACCGCCGCCGCGCATGAGACGGTCCGCCGCACCGGCGAGCCGTGGATGCTGGAGCACGTCGTCCCAGCGATGGTGGAGGGCCGCTGGGCCGGCACGATGTGCCTGACCGAACCGCATTGCGGGACCGACCTGCGGCTGATGAAGACGCGTGCGGTGTCGCAGCCTGACGGTAGCTGGCGCCTCAGCGGCACCAAGATCTTCATTTCCGGCGGCGACCAGGATCTGACCGGGAACGTCATCCACCTCGTGCTGGCGAAGGTTCCGGGCGAGGATGGACGCATTCGCGACGACCTGTCGACGGTCCGGCTTTTCCTGGTACCCAAGCGTGTGGTGGACCCCGATAGCGGCATGTCGGGCGGATCGAACGGCGTCGTCGTGGCCGGAATCGAGCACAAAATGGGCCTGAAGGGGAGCGCGACCTGCACGTTGTCATTCGAGCATGCGCTGGCCTATCCGCTGCGGGAGTCGAGCCAGCCTGGCGGCACGCAACGCAAGTCGTCTGCCGGCATGAGCGGCATGTTCGACATGATGAATTCAGCGCGCCTCGTCACCGGGTTGCAGGCGCTGTCGTCGGCAAGCCGCGCCTATGGCCACGCGGCCAACTACGCCCGCGAGCGGCTGGCCGGCCGGGCCGCCAGGGCGGAGGATCGCACCGGCGACGCGGCGGACCCGATCGTGGTCCACCCAGACGTGCGCCGGCTGCTGCTGAAGCAGGCGTCCTTCCTCGAAGCCGCCCGTGCCCTCGCGCTTCACGTGAGGGCGCTGCTCGACGAACCCGACGAAGCGCTGCGCGCCAGCCGAAGCGCGATCGGCAGCCTGCTGACGCCCGTCGTCAAGGCGTTTTTTAGCGACCGCTCCTTCGAGTCGGCCAACGACGCCATGCAACTGATGGGCGGGCACGGCTACATCCGCGACAACGGCGTCGAGCAGCTCGTGCGCGACTGTCGCATCTTCCAGCTCTATGAGGGGGCCAACGGTGTGCAAGCGCTGGATCTCGTGCTGCGCAAGCTGCCCGCCGGCGGCGGGCGGGCGCTGGCCGGGTTTCTCGACATGGTCGATGCCACCGCAGGGGAGGCGGCACAGCGCGAGCCGTTGCGCGCGCACGCTGACGCGCTACGGCAAGCCGCGCAGGATATCCGTGCCTGCGCGAAGTGGCTTGCTGACCCGTCGCGCAACCCGTACGACGCCGGCGCCGCCTCCAGCGATTTCCTGGCCATGATGGGTATCGTCGCCTGCGCCTGGATGTGGCTGCGGATGTCGGACGTCGCGCTCGGCCTGCTGCCCGACGCGGAGAACGGACCTTTCCTGCGCCGCAAGCTGGAACTCGCCCGCTTCTGGTTCGCGCGTGAACTGCCGCTGGTCCCGGCCTTGCGGCAGCGAGTGGAGACGGGCGCAGCCTGTCTGATGGCGCTGCCGGCTGACCACTTCTGAACGATCAATACTTTTCTATTTTCTACAAGGAGCTTTTTCGATGAAGACACAAATCACCGAGTTGTTCGGCATCGAGCATCCCATCATCCAGGGTGGCATGCACTACGTCGGGTTCGCGGAGCTGGCCGCCGCGGTATCGAATGCGGGCGGCCTGGGCATCATTACGGCACTGACGCAGCCAAGTCCGGACGCCTTGGCCCGTGAGATCGGGCGATGCCGGGAAATGACCGACAAGCCGTTCGGTGTCAATCTGACCTTTCTGCCGTCGCGCAATCCGCCGGACTACGCGGGCTATGTGCGGGCGATCATCGATGGCGGCGTCCGCATTGTCGAGACGGCCGGAAACAATCCCCAGCAATGGCTGCCGACGCTGCACGAAGCGGGCGTTCGGGTCATCCACAAATGCACGTCGGTGCGGCATGCACTGAAGGCCGAGAGCATCGGCTGCGATGCGGTCAGCGTCGACGGCTTCGAATGCGGCGGACATCCGGGCGAGGACGACGTCCCAAACTTCATTCTGCTACCCCGCGCCGCGGACGAACTCAGGGTGCCATTTATCGCTTCCGGCGGGATGGCAGACGGCCGCTCGCTGGTCGCCGCGCTGGCGATGGGCGCGGCCGGCATCAACATGGGAACCCGCTTCGTCGCAACGGAAGAGGCACCGGTACATCGAAAGGTCAAGCAGGCCATCATTGACGCAACGGAACTCGATACGCGGCTCGTCATGCGCCCGCTGCGCAATACCGAGCGTGTGCTGAACAATGCGGGGGTCGAGCGCCTGCTGGAGAAGGAAAAGCGCCTGGGGGCGGACATCACCTTCTCGGACATCGTCGAAGAGGTCGGCGGTGTTTATCCGCGCGTGATGCTGGACGGCAACCTCGACGCGGGCGCCTGGTCCTGCGGCATGGTCGCCGGGCTCATCGACGATATTCCCCGGGTCGGAGACCTGATCGACAGGATCATGCAGCAGGCGGAGGAGATTGTCGCGACGCGACTTCAGGGAATGTTGTCGCGTGGCTAAACATTTGGGAACAATCAGGAGGACAAGGAAATGCGTGGAATCGTAGCGAAGATCAAGGTGAAGGAGGGCCGGGAGGCCGAGTTCGAAGCGCTGGCGGCCGGCCTGGTCGTCGAGTCGCGCGCGGAAGCCGGGTGCCTGTCGTACGACCTGTGGCGTTCGGAGGAAGCACATGAATACGTGTTTGTCGAGCGCTATGCCGACGAGGCGGCTGCCCAGGCGCACGTCAAATCGGATCACTATCGCCGGATCGGCCGCCAGCTGGGCCCGCTAATGGATGGTGCGCCGACCGTGTTACGACTGGCCGCAATGGAAGTCGCTGCCGGCCTGAGCCCGGCTGATCCAGGACTTGCCGGAAGCGGCAGATCCGACCCCGAGCGCGCCAGGCTGGTGGAACAGTGGCTCGGCCATTTCGGGGTGGATGACGCGAAGGAGTTGGATCTGGGCACCCTTGAGGCGATCCGGCAATACGTCACCGATGGCGTGCGGCCACCCGAAAAGGCTGCCTAGGCGGAGCTGCATTCCTTCAGCGGCTTGGATGACTGTTGCATCGACCAGTCGAATCCGCAGCCGGGAGCGGCCGGTCGCTGCGGCATGCCGGTGTCTGGCCCCCTTCGTCCAAGCCCAGGATGGAGTCCTATGGTAAGGTTTGCAGGGTGAGTTCATGGACTTCAACTGGTGATGCATGGGCCGCACCTATGTGGTGCTGGGAGAATGGTGCAGCGTGAGTGATGCAAAGCAGGAAGCGCGGCGCACGCTGCGGACTGAGAGAGTTTCAATCAGCAGGGCTTTGCGCCTGAGCGTGCCACCAGAGGCCAGGCCTGCGCCGGTCAACCGGAGAGACTGGCTGCGGCAGAAGAAAGAGCAATTGCAGGCTGCCCGTGCCGATGCCAAGCAAAGGCGCGATCTGCTAAGAGCCGAAATCATGTCAGCCGTGCAAGAGCTTGCCCGCGAGGAACGCACTGCTGTGCGGCTGGAAGCTGAACGCCTGAAGGCGGAAGCCAAGACCGCGCGGACCTACGCGCAGGAGGATGCACGCGCTGCCGCCAAGTTCGAGCGTGGCCAACCAACCCGCTCGGCGTCCAAACGAAAGACGCTTGCAAATGAGAAACGCAAGCTGGTCTCTTACGCGCATCTGTTGCGAATGCGTGGGTGATCTGGCGGAAGTTCGACAGGGCGGACTACCGAACGATTTCGGGACAAGGCGGGCCGACCGCGCGATGCGAAAGCGATCGTGCGTGTGATGGGCCTAAGGCGGGTTCCCGCCAACGTCAGCCGCCCTGTGGTTTGATCTTGCCCCCGAAGAGTGGAGTTCTTAGCCTATGTTCAAATACGAGCAAGGAGCTAAGACATGTCAGGCAAGCAAACGCGAGCGAAATACACGCAGGAATACAAATTGGAGGCGGTTCGCCAGGTGAAGGCCGGCCAATCGATAGC
>NZ_JBFTQG010000030.1:0-83660 GCF_056398885.1 Cupriavidus sp. 01T418 | reverse complement strand
GACGGCGCCCGCATCGTGGCAGGCCTGGATCGCACTGGCGTGTCGGCGTCGCCGGCCCGCAGCGTCGATGCCTATACCGACGGCGCACGTGTTGGCAAGGCCGACCCGTACACGGACGGTGCCCGCATCGTCGCCGGTCTGGACCGGACTGGCGTGTCGGCTTCGCCGGCTCGTAGCGTCGATGCTTACACGGACGGTGCCCGCGTCGGCAAGGCCGACCCGTACACGGACGGTGCCCGCATCGTCGCCGGACTGGACCGGACTGGCGTGTCGGCTTCCCCGGCCCGCAGCGTCGATGCCTACACGGATGGCGCTCGTACCGGCAAGTTCGATGTGTTCACCGAAGGCGCCAACGCCTGAGCCCGATGCCGGGACGTGTATCACTGCGTAAGCCAATAACCCCGGTGGTGCGTGCAAGGAGCCGGTAGCACCGGTTCTTTGGCATTGGTGCCGGGAACGTGTCCGGCAAGCGCACTGCCACCGCCGTTTCGAGGGTCCGCCGAAAGGTGGATGCATGCCATATGACAACCCAATCCGTACGCGAACAACTGCTTGAGCACACCCTGGTGCTGGTGCGGCAGCGGGGCTTCAATGGCTTCAGCTATCGGGACCTCGCCGAGCGGGTGGGGGTCAAGACCTCCAGCATCCATTACTACTTCCCGTCAAAAGAGGACCTGCTGGCAGCGGCGGTGACGGAGTACAGCGCCCGCAACGCCGACTATGTGCGCCACATCGACACCAGCCAGCCCGTGGCCGAACAGGCCCGCGCGTACCTGAAGCCCTGGCATGACACCGCCGGCGGCGATGCGATCTGCCTGGTCGGCATGCTCTCCACGGAATCCTTGCTGCTGCCGGATGGGGTGCACCGCATGCTCAAGGATTTCTATGGGCTGCATGAGGCGTGGCTGACTCACCTGTTCGAGAGCGCGCACGGAAGCGCACAGGGCACGCTGCACAATGCCTGTTCATTGCCAGCCCAAACGATGGCGCGGGCGGTCTTCGGCGCGTTGCAGAGCGGGCTGGTGGTGGCGCGGCTGTTCGGCGCTCCCCAGCGCATCGAAGCGGCGTCGGATCTGCTGATGGCGTCGGTCGCCGCTTAGGTGCCCCGGTCATTTGCCTTCGGGCCCGAGCCTGGGCTGACGACCTGTGCGCCGGTTCAGCCACAGCGGCACGGCGCCCGCGGCGATGCCTCCCGCGGCAATCACGCGCGTGGCCAGGTCGAAGCCCGGCATGCTGTACAGCGCAATAAACCAAAGAAACGCTGCGCTGCAAGCCGGCCAGAGCACCAGCAGCAGCCGGGCCGGCGTGCGGGCGCCATGGCGCAGGGAGTACCAGGCGCAGGCGAAGCCGGCCAGTCCGTAATAGAAGGCCACCTGGAAGCCGATGGCGTTGACCGAGTCCTGGATGATCTGGCCCACGCTGCTGAAGCCGGCGGAAAGGGCGAGCAGCAGCAAGCCGAACGAAGCGATCGCCGTCGTCGCCACCCACGGCGTGCGCCAGGTGGGATGCAGCGCGGCATAGCGCGGGTGCAGCAAGCCATCCCGGCCTTTGGCGTAAAGCGTCCGGGTGAACTGCAAGATCGAGGTTTCCAGCGTTCCCACGGTGCTGAGCATGACGGCCAGCACGGCCAGGTAGTCCCATGGCCGCGGAAAGAGGCGGGAGGCGAGCGCGAACACGGTGTTGGTGCCGGCGCTGCGGATCTCCTGGTCGCTCAGTACCGCCAGGCTGGCGATGACGAAGGCCATGAACAGCGCAAGGACGATGAGCATGGCCAGCAGGGCGCCGCGCCCTGGCGCATGTTCGGAATCGCGTGTTTCCTCCGTCAGGTTGGCCGTCACGTCCCAGCCCCAGAAGAAGAACAGGGCCACCAGCGCGCCATTGGCAAACAGGTGCGGCGTAAAGCCGGCTGGCGATAGCCATGCCAGCGACAGCGGGTGCGCAAGTGGCAGCGGCGCCCGTACCAGGGCAGCGAGCACGATCGCTACCAGCACGCCCACCTCGACCAGCGTCATCGCCACCTGGGTGTAGCTGGTCAGCTTGACGCCCTTGAGCACGACGGCGCTCACCGCCAGCAGCCAGCCCGCGGCGACCAGCGTGACCACGGGCGGGCGTTCGGCCAGCGCCGGATCGAACAGCAGCAGCGTGGCGGTAGCGGCGGGAATGGTGCCCGACACCATGAATATGGCCGACGCCACCAGCAGCGTCCAGCCCGCGAAGAAACCAAGCACCGGATGGAAGATCTCGGAGACCCAGGTGTAGCAGGCGCCGGCGTTGGGGTGCAGCCTGTTCAGTTGCTGGTAGGACAGTGTCACGCCGAACATGATCAGCCCGCAGTACAGCAGGCTGGCCGGCGCCAGCACGCCCACCGCGGCGACCAGGGTGGCGGTGGTTGCCGCCAGGCTGAAAGCAGGTGCCGTGCCCGCCACGCCCATCACCACGGATTCGCCCAGCCCGAGCGCGCCTGCGTCCAGTTTTGCCGGTGAGTCCCGATCCATGGCGATGCTCCCGGTGCGGCCGGCTCGCGGATGACGGCAAGCGGGCCGGCCAATGATGCCCGATGCTGCTTTAGGCTTTAGACCTTAGGCAACTATACTGCGCGCGCCGGCGCTTTCAACGGATTCAGCGGCCACGGGCGCCGTCGCCGGGCAAAGCCGGCATCGCAAGGCGCAAGGGCATATTGCCGCGCCGTGGTGGCAGAAAATGGAATACGTGCGTCAGCTATGGCCGTGGTGCATACTACGGCCTCGCCGCTAGCCGGCCAAGCTCGTCCGCAACCCGATCCGCCATTTCCATGAAACGCATCCTCCTCATCAAGATCACCTCGCTTGGCGATATGGTGCACACCTTGCCGCTGGTATCCGACCTGCGCCGCGCCTATCCCGAAGCCAAGATCGACTGGGTGGCCGATGCTTCCTGCGCCGATATTCCGCGCTGGGCCGTCGGTGTCGACCGCGTGATCGCGCCGCCACTGCGCGGCTTCAAGAAATCCCGTAGCTGGGCCGATCTGCGTGCCATCTTTGGCGCCCTGTGGGCATTGCGCCGCGAGAAATACGATGTGGTGGTGGATGTGCACGGCGTATATAAAAGCGCCATCGTGGCCTGGCTGGCGCGCTCGAGCCGCCGCCTCGGCTACGCCGCCGAATACCTCGGCGAGGCGCGCGCGGTCTTTGCCTATACGCAGATCTTCGGACCGCACGGCGACGCTACCGCGCGCCACAAGATGCGCATGGTGGTGGCCAACGCGCTTGGCTACGCGCTGGATCCCGTCGAGCGCTACGCGCTGCGCGTGCCTGCGCCCGCCGCGCCGCTCAATGCCGATGGCGTGCCGCGCGCCATGCTGTTCCACGCCACCTCGGTCGAGGCCAAGAAGTGGCCCGCGCAGCGGTGGATCTCGGTTGGCAGGACGCTGGCGCAGCGGGGCTACAAGATCCAGTTGCCCTGGGGTTCGCCCGCGGAGCGCGACCAATCGGAAGCGCTTGCGGCCGAGATCCCCGGTGCCGAGGTGTTGCCGCGCATGACCATTACAGAGTGCGCGCAACGGGTGGACGCCGCCGCGCTGGTGGTCGGCACCGATACCGGTTTTGTCCACCTGGCCGATGCGCTGGGCAAGCCGTCGGTGATGCTGTTCACGGTGACGGACAGCCAGCATTTCGGCATCAGCACGCCCGGCCAGTCCGTCTCCGTGGGCGCCCGCGGCGTGGTGCCGGAGATCGATGAGGTCGTCGCCGCGATCGACCACGTCACCGGCGGCCAGGTCAGGCCGCAAGTGGCGGCCGCCAGCGCCAGCTGAGCCGGCGGCCGGGCCGCGCACCCTGCTGGGCCGGGCGCGTGGCGACGGCTGCCGCGCACGTCGCGCAAGGGCGTTCGGCTCTTGCCACCAACACACCATGACACCATGAGGCGTTAGCGATACCGCCTCGACCTCGATGCCAATGCCGGCGGGTGGACGGGCCGGCGCAGTGCATCACTTTCCTCCTTCCTTCCAGGCGGCTTTCGCGGCCCGGCGCGGGCCGCAGGTGCCGCTTTCTGGCCGCGCTCCGTTTCGATCACGTGATGGCCATGCCCGGTGGGCCTCGTCACGGCGCTCATTTTTTTTCTTGCGTTATGTATCAATCGATATATAATCGGTTTGTGTATCGTTTGATATAAAACGTATCCATCCAGATCCCCCTTCAGTCAGCCACGCCGGAGCAACCATGGCACGACCCCGCGAATTCGATGAGCAACAGGTGCTGGAAGCAGCCGGAGACGCTTTTTGGGCGAACGGCTTCGAGGCGACCTCCACGCGCGAGCTGGTCAAGCGCACGGGCTTGACGCAGCCCAGCCTCTACAACGCCTTCGGTGACAAGCGCGGGCTGTTCCTGCGCGCGCTGGAGCATTACCTGGAGCGCACGCTGCGCGAGCGGATCGCGCGCCTGGAGTCGTCGCAATCGCCCGGCCAGGCCATCGCGGCCTTCTTCGGCGAGATCGTGGACCGTTCCGTCGCGGATGTGCAGCAGCGCGGCTGCATGCTGGTCAACGCCGCCGTGGAGTCGACGCCTGGCGACGAGGCATGCCGCCAGGGCATCGCCAGCGAACTCGCTCAGATCCAGGCATTTTTCCAGCGCTGCATGCAAGCGGGGCAGGCAAGCGGCGAGATTCCGCGGGTGCTGCCAGCAGCGGACGCAGGCGCGCATTTGCTGGCCGTCCTGCTGGGCATACGCGTGCTGGCCCGCGTCAGGCCGGACCGCGCGCTGCTTACGGGCGCCGTCGGTCCGGCGCTGAGCCTGCTCGGCCTGCCGCCGCTGCCCGCTCCCGACAACGCGGCGTGAGCGCACGCCGGCACATCGAACGACAGCGAACCTCGTATTGAGCTCGTATTGAGCTCGTATTGACCTCGTATGGCCTCCGCAGGAATGCATCATGTCTGAAAACACAGCCACAATCCCAAGTCCCGTCACGCCGGCGCTCGACGCCCGCGCACTGTTCGCCACCCTCGCCGGGCTGTGCGGCAGCCTGGTGGCCATCGGCCTCGCGCGGTTCGCCTACACGCCGCTGATTCCGCCGCTGATCCAGGCGCATTGGTTCACCTCATCGCAGGCCGTCACGCTGGGCGCGGCCAACTTCGCCGGCTACCTGGCCGGTGCGCTGCTGGGCCGTCCCATCGCCAGTGCGCTATCCAACCGTCATGCGCTGCGGCTGTTGATGCTGGTGGCGACGGCGGCGTTCTTCGCCTGCGCCTACCCGCTGTCGGTGAGCTGGTTCTTTGTCTGGCGCTTCGCTTCCGGCGTCTCGGGCGGCGCCATCATGGTGCTGGTGGCGACGACGATCCTGCCGCATATCCCGCCCGCCCGGCGCGGCTTTGCCAGCGGCATGATCTTCCTTGGACTCGGGCTTGGCATTGCCGCCTCGGGCACCATCATCCCCAGGTTGTTGCAACTGGGTTTGAAGGATACGTGGATCGGTCTCGGCGTGTTCGCGGCCATCCTGACCGCGGTGAGCTGGTTCGGCTGGCCCGGCGCGGCCCCGGCGGCGGCGCCGGGCGGCGGCGCCCAGCCGGTCAGGCGCGAGAACACGGCATTGCGCGTCTTGTACGCCCAGTACGCCGCGAACGCGCTCGGGCTTGTTCCCGCCATGGTGCTGCTGGTGGACTATGTGGCGCGCGGGCTTGGCCGGGGCGCGGAGATCGGCGCCGGCTACTGGGTCTTGTATGGTGTCGCGGCCATCGCGGGGCCTGTCGTGTGCGGCAATGTGGCTGATCGCATCGGCTTCGGCCCAGCCTATCGCATCGCGCTGCTGCTGCAAGCGATCGCAGTGGCCACGCTCGCCTTGTCGGGCAACCCGATGTTCATTGGCATTGCGACCGTGGTGCTCGGCATCTTCACGCCCGGCATCGTGCCGCTGGTGCTCGGGCGCATCCATGAAATGGTGCCGCACGACCATATCGAGCAGCGCGCCGCGTGGAGCCGCGCCACCACGGCCTTCGCCTTGTTCCAGGCCATCGGCGGCTACGGCTACTCCTACCTGTTCACGCTTTCGCACAACGACTATGCGCTGATCTTCCTGTGCGGCGCGGCGGCGCTTGCCCTGGCGCTGATTGCCGATATCGTCACGGCGCGCAAGCCGGTGCCGGTTGCCGCGGCCTGAAGGAAACATGCGGGCGTCCTAGAATGGACGGGCGCCATGCGTGCCACAGTCATGCACCACCGACAGCAAGGAGTTGCTCCCATGAGTCAAAGCCAGTTGTTCCAACCCTTTTCCATTGGCAATCTGCGGTTGGAAAACCGCATCGTGATCGCGCCGATGTGCCAGTACTCCGCCGAGGAGGGCTCGGCCGGCGACTGGCACATGATCCATATCGGCCAGCTCGCGCTGTCCGGCGCGGGGATGATGATCATCGAGGCATCGGCCGTGTCGCCGGAAGGACGCATTACGCCGGGGGATCTTGGCCTCTATTCGGATGCGAATGAGGCGGCCCTCGGAAAGGTGATCAACGCGGCCAGGGCGCATGCGCCGATTGCGCTCGCGATACAGCTTGCCCACGCAGGGCGCAAGGCATCGAGCCATGCGCCATGGGATGGCGGTAGCCAGATACGTCCGGACCAGCCGGGGGGCTGGAAGACGCTGGCGCCATCCGCGATGCCACACGCGGATGGCGAGGATGCGCCGTTGGCGCTCGACCGCGCAGGCATGGACAAGGTGCGCGACGATTTCGTCGCCGCCGCCATGCGTGCGGCGCGTCTTGGGCTCGATGGCATCGAGCTGCACTTCGCGCATGGATACCTGCTGCATCAGTTCCTGTCGCCGCTGGCGAACAAGCGCGATGACGAATACGGCGGCAGCCTGGAGAACCGCATGCGGTTTCCGATCGAGGTGTTCGATGCGGTGCGTGCGGCATTTCCGGCCGACAAGCCGGTGTGGGCCCGCATCTCGGCCACCGACTGGGTGCCCGGTGGATGGGATATCGACGGCACGGTGGCGCTGTCGAAAGCGCTCAAGGCGCGCGGCTGCGCGGCGATCCACGTGACCACCGGCGGCGTCTCGCCGGCACAGGCCATCAAGCTGGGGCCGGGCTACCAGGTGCCGTACGCGCAGCGGGTCAAGGCCGAGGTCGGCTTGCCGACCATCGCGGTGGGGCTCATCACCGAGCCGGAGCAGGCCGAAGCCATCATCGCCGACGGGGAAGCGGATGCCGTCTCGCTGGCGCGCGCCATGCTCTACGACCCGCGCTGGCCGTGGCACGCCGCGGCCAGGCTGGGCGCGCAGGTGCATGCGCCGAAGCAGTACTGGCGTTCGCAGCCGCGCGAGTACAAGGATCTGTTTTTCGATGCCAGCTTCGGGCAGCGCTAGTCACGGCGGCTAGTCACCGCGATAAACGCAAAGCGGCCCGCCGCAAGGGGCGGGCCGCGTTTCGCCAGGTGTTGCGTCAGTCGGCCTGGATGCCGAACTCCTTGACGATCTTTGCATAGCGCGTCGAGTCGGACGCGATCAGCTTGCTCAGCGTGGTGGGCTCGCCGCCGACCGGCGTGATGGCGATGGTGGCCATGCGCGCGACCACGTCGGGCATCTTCAGGATGTCGTTGACGTGCGTGTTGAGCGTCCTGACCAGTTCCGGCGACAACCCCTTCGGCGCCAGCAGCGCCTGCCAGGCGCCGACTTCCACATCCTTGTAGCCAAGCTCCAGCAGTGTCGGCACGTTCGGCGCGAACGGCGAGCGCTTCAGGTCCGCCACGGCCAGCGGCACGATGGCACCGGTCGTGATGTACTGGGCCACCGCGCCCAGCGTGGAGTAGGTCATCGGCACCTGGCCCCCCAGCACGTCGACCACCGCCGGCGCCGTGCCGCGATACGGCACTTGCGAGATCTTCACGCCAGCCGATTTGTTGAACAGCTCGCCAAGGATGTGCATGGGCGATCCGTTGCCCGGGCTGGCGTAGGTTTGCAGGCTGCCCGATCTGGCGCGTGCGACGAGGTCGGGCAGCCTGGTGATGCCGGTGCCTTTGTTGACGACCACGAAGAGCGACTGGATCCCGAGCTGCGCGATCGGAGTGAAATCGCTACGCACATCGTAGCTCGCGCCGGTGCCGCTCTTGAGCACCAGCGGTGCAATGGCGACCGTATTGGGGGCCACCAGCAAGGTGTAGCCATCGGGGGCTGCCCTGGCGACGTAAGCGCTGCCGATGGTGCCGGCCGCGCCGGTGCGGTTTTCCACCACCACGGACTGGTGCAGGCGCGCGGAGAGCTTTTCCGCGAGCAGGCGGGCCAGCACATCGGTGTCGCCGCCGGCGGGATAGGCGACGA
Organism: Cupriavidus sp. 01T418; assembly: GCF_056398885.1. Lineage (NCBI taxonomy): Bacteria > Pseudomonadati > Pseudomonadota > Betaproteobacteria > Burkholderiales > Burkholderiaceae > Cupriavidus > Cupriavidus sp. 01T418. The sequence goes on along the minus strand of NZ_JBFTQG010000030.1, from coordinate 75,380 downwards.
CCAGCGTAATGGGTTTGGTGGGATACGCCTGCGCGCAGGCGGTGCCTGCCGCCATCACGGCGGCCGTGGCTGCGAGGACAGCAAACAGGTTGCGGGTTGCAAACTTCATGATGAGACGCCTCCAGGTAGACTTCGAGCCGGATGGGACGACACGTGCCATCCGGCTTGCGCCGCGTGTTGCGGCACGCAGGCTTCAGAACGTGTGCTTGATGCCGATCATCGTGCCCAGCTGGTTGCCGCCGGGCTTCGGGTTGGAGCCCGGCTGGGCGCCGCTGACCGACAGTGCGAGCTGGCCGCCGTTGTCGATGAAGCCGGCGGTGGCGTACACGGAGGTGCGCTTGGAGAAGGCATAGGTACCACGCAGCGCGTACAGCATCGCCTTGTTAGCGCTGTCGTGGTACTTGAGGTAGTAGACCTGGCCGGCCAGCGTGAACGCGGGCGTGATGTCATAGGCCAGGCCGGCGTACCATAGGTCGCTGCGCGGGGTCGGGCTACCACCGTTGTCGCGGCGGATCACGCCCAGGCCCATCTTGGTCCTGGACAGCAGCACATAGCCGTTGAGCGAGAGCCGGTCGTCCGACTGGCTGCTGGTCAAGCCGCCGAATGCGCCGGGACCGCCGCGCAGCGAGTCGTAGGCCGCGGCCACGCCCCACCACTTGTTGTCGTACTGCAGCAATGCCGACCATTCGCGGCATTGCGTGTGGTTGGCGGGATTCTCTCCGGCGCAGTTGGTACCGGACGGGCTCGGGCCTGCATTCACCGTGTCGCGGCCAAAGCTATAGGTGGCGCCCAGCGTGAAGCCGCCAAACGTGCCCTTGTAGGAAACGGCGTTGTCGGCGCGCGCGTTTGGCAGATAGCTGTCGAGCGAGCCCGAGCCGTACACGTTGGGGCCGAGGATGTCCGGGTCCAGCGTGGCCCAGAACAGCATGGTGTACTGGCGGCCCAGGGCCACCTGGCCCCAGGGCCCGGAGAGCCCGACCAATGCCTGCCGGCCGAACAGCCGGCCGCCTTGGTTAGAGACGCCGGAGTCGGGGGCGAAGCCGGATTCGAGCACGAACAGGCTCTTGAGCCCGCCGCCGAGATCTTCCGTGCCGCGAATGCCCCACCGCGACGGTACGGTTCCCGTCAGGGTGTTCATGCGGTACACGTTGTCCTTTGCCGCGCCGACGTTGTTCACGAATTCGACGCCGGTATCGACGACGCCATACAGCGTCACCGACGATTGGGCCGAGGCCAGCAGGGGTACTGCGGCTGCGAGGGCAGCCAGCGCAATCCGTCCGAATTTCATTTATTTGTTCCTCTTCCTTGTCCACCGTATTGTTTGGTTGGCGTGGTCATGCTTCGCCCGACCATTACCCCGGCCGCTTGTGCGTATGTCTGATTGCGCACTTATCGACTCAATTGGTTTTATATATGAAACATCGTATTACATAAGAAACGACAGGCAAAATATAGCTGTTCATTTCGGGAAAAACATGGGCGGGTAATCCCTAGTGATGTGGCGAAGCGACGAGATCGACCCGCATAAGTGGCATCCGCGGTACTGCGAAACACAAGAACTGGGCGCCGGCCCCTCTTGGGCAAGAGCGCTGCTGCGTGCCGGCAAGCCGCACCGCCGCTGGGAGCGGGGATGGCCGGCGCGCCATCGCGTGTCCGCGTGCACCAGAACGTGACAGCGCTGCGGTTTTTGGAAGTTTTTTCGCAGGGGGTTAACACCGATCAATTTCCAGCCATAGTCGGTCTATATTTCCTGAGTTTTATTTGCAAACTATGGTTTCATATATGGAACAAAACGACCAATCCCAGCCAGCGGCAGAATTGCTCCGCGCGCTCGATACCGCCTTTACGGAACAGCGCATCGCTGCCGGCAGCGACGGCGCGCTAATCGCTTACCGTTGCGGCGGCAGCCGCGGGCCGGTAGTGGTGCTGCTGCATGGCATCAGTTCCGGGGCGGCCTCCTGGTTGCCATGCGCGAGCCTGCTGGCGGCCGATGCCCGTGTGATCGCGTGGGACGCGCCCGGTTATGGCAATTCGCAGGCGTTGCAGACCGCGGCGCCCACGGCTGCCGAATACGCCGGCAGCTTGCAGGACTTGCTGCGCGCGCTGGATGTGCGGCCCGATGTGATCGTGGGCCATTCGCTCGGCGCGCTGATGGCCGCGGCCTATGTGGCGCAAGCCACGCCGGCGCAACTGCCTGCGCAACTGCTGCTGCTCAGCCCGGCGCAGGGCTACGGCGGCCCCGGCAGGGAGGACAAGGCCAGGGAGGTGGCCCGCCAGCGGCTTGATGCGCTCGCGGCGGTGGGCGTGGAGGGCCTGGCCGAGCGCGCTCCGAGCCGCCTGCTGAGCGCCGCGGCCAGCGCCGGCGCGCAGGCCTGGGTGCGCTGGAATATGCGCCGCCTGGACCCAGATGGTTACCGGCAAGCCGTGGCGATGCTGTGCGAGGACGACATCGCCGCCTACCTCGCGCGCCGGACGCAGGGCGTCAGCGTGCGGGTCGGCTGCGGTGCGCTGGATATCGTGACGCCGCCGCCCGGGTGCGCGGCGCTGGCGGAACGCTTCGCCTTGCCGTTCGAACTGGTGCCTGATGCCGGCCATGCCTGCTATGTCGAGCAGGCCGGATCGGTTGCTCGCTGGATTCGCAGCGCGCTTGCCTAGCCATCCGACCGTCTGAACAGGAGCGGATTGCGGCTGCCAGGCGCCGCACCGCTCCGTACCCGCATCACATCCCACTGCCCGTTTCCGGCCGTCTCGCGGCCCCAGGCCAAGCCGCAGGTGGCATTGGCGTATCTCAAGGGTAAACCCCAATCTTTTTTTAAAGTTTCGTTGCCTATAGTGGTGTCTACGTTCAATATTTAAATCAGCGTTTTATATATGAAACAAAACGCGCAATAAGCAAACTGGCAACAAAATCAAAGGAGCAGCGCAATGGAGAACCTCGCATACAACCCGAATCTGGCGCCTTGGGAGCGCCCGGCTCCGAACCAGGTCGCCGGCAAGGGCCACATCGAGCAGCCCGGCAAGGTGGCCAATATCGTGTGGCAGACCCGCGCCGCCGCGCCCACCGCTTATGAAGACGCGCTCGGCGACGCCCTGGAAGCCGCCTTCGAGGCCGGTGCCAGGAGCCCGGATGACATCGTGCGTGCGTTCAACCAGGCGGGCTTGCTGGGCGCGGATGGCCAGGCCTGGACCGAAGAGCGCTTCCTCGCCGAAATGCGCCGCCTGGGCGCCTGAGGCCGAGAGGCAGTCCAAGAACATCAAAGCGATTGCGTCATCAAGCGCGGCCAAACAAAGCGAGCCCGTCCCTGATGGCGATCCGATCCGGTACCCGCAAGAGAGCAAACAATGGAATCGAACAAGCAAGCGCGTGCTGAGGCGCGCCTGAACAGCGGCCTGCACAACTACTGGTATCCGGTGTCGGCTGCCTGGGCGGTCACGCATGCGCCAATCGGCATTACGCGCCTGGGCCAGAACATCGTGCTGTGGCGTGACGGCGCCGGCCAGGTGCATGCGCTGGAAGACCGTTGCCCGCACCGCGGCGCGCGCTTGTCGATGGGCTGGAACCTCGGCGACCGCGTGGCCTGCTGGTACCACGGCGTGGAAATTGGCGGCGATGGCCAGGTCAAGAGCGTGCCGGCCGTGGACAACTGCCCGCTCGAAGGCAAGACCTGCGTGCGCAGCTACCCGGTGCAGGAAAAAGCCGGCACCATCTTCCTGTGGTTCGGCGAGCGCGCTCCGGTGGAAGGCGAGGGCGGTGCCGATGCGCTGCGCCTGCCGGAGGAACTGGAGAGCGACGAGCACAGCAACTTCCTGTGCGTGGCGCACTGGGACTGCAACTACCGCTACGCCATCGACAACGTCATGGACCCGATGCACGGCGCCTACCTGCATGCGGTCTCCCACTCGATGGCCGCCGGCGAGAAGCAGGCCGTCATGGCCGTGCGCGAAACCGATACCGGCCTGGTGTTCGAGAAGACCGGCCAGCGCGGCGTGAACTTCGACTGGGTGGAGTTCGGCGAGACCGGCACCATGTGGCTGCGCCTGGCAATTCCCTACCGCGCCAACGTGGGTCCCGGCGGTCCGTTCGGCATCATCGGCATCGCCACGCCGGTCGATGAAGAACACTGCATGGTGTTCTTCTGGCGCACCCGCCATGTGCAGGGCTGGGAGCGCGATGTCTGGCGCTTCCTGTACCGCAACCGCCTGGAAGGCCTGCACTGGGACGTGCTGGAGCAAGACCGCGTGGTGCTGGAAATGATGGCGCCGAACGCGCGCGAGCACGAAATGCTGTACCARCACGATGTCGGCGTTACCCGCGTGCGCCGCCTGCTGCGCCGCCGCGCCGACCAGGAAGTCGCCGACGAGCCGGTCGCCATGCTCAAGCCGGTGGGTGGGGTGGCAAGCCATGCCTGAGATCGACCGCAACAAGCTGCTGGCCGGCCGCCGCGTGCTGGTGACCGGCGCGGCGCGCGGGCTTGGCCTGGCCTTTGCCACGGAGATCGCCGAAGCCGGCGCCGCGGTTGCAATGGCCGACATCCTCGCTGACCGTTTGCAGGAAGAAGCCGCCGCGCTGCAAGCGCGGGGCCTGAAGGTGCTGCCGCTCACGCTTGACCTCGGCAACCCCGAATCGGTGACGGCCTGCGCTGCTGCCGCGGTGGCCGGGCTTGGCGGCCTGGACGGCCTCGTCAACAACGCCGCGGTCACCGACTCCGGCGGGCGCGGCGCCAGTGCCATCGACATCGCTACCTGGGACCGCGTGATGAACATCAACGTGCGCGGCACCTGGCTGATGACCACCGCCTGCCTGCCGGCGCTGCGCGCCTCGGGCCGTGGCGCCATCGTCAACCTGGCGTCGGACACGCCGCTGTGGGGCGCGCCCAACTTGCTGGCCTACGTGGCCAGCAAGAGCGCCATCATCGGCATGACCCGTTCGCTGGCGCGCGAGCTGGGCGACGACCAGATCACCGTCAATGCCATCGCACCGGGGCTGACCCTGGTGGAGGCAACCGAGTACGTGCCCCAGAAGCGGCGCGACCTTTATCGCGAGCAACGCGCGATTTCCCGCGAACAGCTACCCGAGGACGTATCCGGCGCCGTGCTGTTCGCCCTTTCCGATCTGTCCCGCTTCGTGACGGGCCAGACACTGGCCGTCAACGGCGGCTTCGTCATGCACTGAGTCCACAAGGAATCCAAATGAGCGATCTTTCCCAACAAGACAACATCAAGCGTTCCTGGGAGCAGCCGTCCAGCGCTTCCTTTGACCAGTGGATGGAGAGCCGCGTGGCGCGCTTCTCCACCCGCCGCTACGACTGGGATGCGCTGAAGTTCCAGGCTGACTACGATCCCAAGTACCGCCGCGCGCAGATGCGTTACCTCGGCACCGGCGGCACTGGCGTGGCGGCAGACACCAATACCGTGCCCTCCGAGAACTTCACCTTCTCGACGATGATCATCCCGGCTGGCCACGAAGGCCCGTCGCACCTGCACACCGATGTGGAAGAAGTCTTCTTCGTCATGCGCGGCAAGATCAAGCTGATCCTGGAGAAGGACGGCGAGCGTTTCGAAACCATCCTGACCGACCGTGACCTGGTCTCGGTGCCGCCGGGCGTGTATCGCGAGGAAATCAATATCGGCGAGGAAGACGCGCTGATGTGCGTGATGCTCGGCGCCAGGCAGCCGATCACGCCGACGTACCCGCCGGAGCATCCGCTCACCAAGGTCAAGCGCTGATCGCCAAAAGCCGGCGCGCCAGTCCGGGCGCCGGCCCAGTTGAAACACAAGCCATCTCATGACTCAAGAACGCCTTCCGGAAGACAACCAGGACAAGTACATCGTGCCGGGACTGGAACGCGGCCTGCGCCTGCTGGCCGAGTTCAGCCGACGCGACCGTACCCTGTCGGCGGCCGACCTGGCGCGCCGGCTCAAGGTGCCGCGCTCCACGGTGTTCCGCCTGCTGGCCACGCTGGAGATGATGGGCTTTGTCGAACGCACCGACGGCAGCCGGGATTACCGCCTCGGCATGGCGGTGCTGCGCCTGGGCTTCGAGTACCTGGCTTCGCTGGAACTCACCGAGCTGGGGCGCCCGCTGCTGGACCGTTTGCGCGACGACATCCGTTACCCGTGCAACCTGGTGGTGCGCGACGGCCGCTCGATCGTCTACGTGGCCAAGTCGGTGGCGCCCACGCCGTTCAGCAGTTCGGTCACCGTGGGTACCCGCCTGCCGGCGCACGCCACCGTGCTCGGGCGCGTGCTGCTTGAGGACCTGACGCTGGCCGAATTGCGCCAGCTCTATCCCGAGCCGCGCCTGGAAGCGTTTTCGCCCAGCACGCCAGGCACGGTCGAAGAACTGTTCGAGATGGTGCAGCGCGACCGCGAACGCGGCGTGGTGCTGCAGGAAGCCTTTTTCGAGGCCAGCATCTCGACCATCGCGGCGCCGGTGCGCGACCGCAGCTGCAAGGTGGTGGCCGCGCTGGGCGTGACCATCCCGGCCTCGCGCATCGATCCGGAGCAACTGGACATGATGGAAGAGAAAGTCAGAGACACCGCGGGCGAGCTGTCTCGCCTGCTGGACTACCGGCCGCGCGAGCACGGCAAGGTGGTCAACCTGTATCGGGAGTGAGGACGATGTCCATGATTGAACTCGACGGCAAGGTTGCCGTCGTCACGGGTGGATCCTCGGGCATCGGCCTGGCCACCGTCGAACAACTGCTGGCGTCGCGCGCCGCGGTGGCGCTGTGCGGCCGCAACGAAGCGCGGCTGCGCGAAGCGCAAGCGGGACTGCGCGCACGCTTTCCCGATGCGCGCCTGTACGCCGCTGCCTGCGACGTGCTGGATTCCGCCCAGGTGGCAGCCTTCGCCGCCGCCAGCGAGGCCGCGCTCGGCCCGGCAGACATGCTGGTCAACAACGCAGGGCAGGGCCGCGTGTCCACCTTCGCCAGCACCGAGGACGCGGCGTGGCTCGAGGAGCTGCAGCTCAAGTTCTTCTCGGTGATCCATGCCACGCGCGCCTTCCTGCCGCAGCTTGAGCGCTCGGACAGCGCCGCCATCGTCTGCGTGAACTCGCTGCTGGCCGTGCAACCCGAGCCGCATATGGTGGCGACGTCGGCAGCGCGTGCCGGCGTGCACAACCTGGTGCGCTCGCTGGCCACCGAATTCGCCCCCAAGGGCATCCGCGTCAACGGCATCCTGCTCGGCCTGGTCGAGTCGGGCCAGTGGCGCCGACGTTTCGAAGCGCGCCCGGAAGCCGAGCGCGACCTCGACTGGGCCGCGTGGACCGCGCGCCTGGCGCAGCAAAAACATATTCAACTTGGCCGTCTTGGCCTGCCGCAGGAAGCCGCGCGCGCGATCCTGTTCCTTGCCTCGCCGTTGTCTTCGTACACCACGGGCAGCCATATCGATATTTCCGGAGGACTTTCCCGTCATGCGTAACGAACAGCAACAAGTCACGGTGGGCTACGCCATCGCCGCCTTCCTCGAACAATGCGGCGTCAAGGCTGCGTTCGGCGTCATCTCGATCCACAACATGCCCATCCTCGACGCGATGGGCGAGCGCGGCAAGATCCGCTTCGTCCCCGCGCGCGGCGAAGCGGGCGGCACCAATATGGCCGACGCCTGCGCCCGTACCACGGGCGGCCTCGGCGTATGCCTGACCAGTACCGGCACCGCCGCCGGCAATGCCGCCGGTGCCATGGTGGAAGCCCTGACCGCAGGCACGCCGCTGCTGCACCTGACCGGCCAGATCGAAACGCCGTACCTGGACCAGAGCCTCGCCTACATCCACGAAGCGCCGGACCAGCTCACCATGCTGAAGGCCATCTCCAAGGCCGCCTTCCGCATCCGCAGCGCGGACACCGCGCTGAGCACCATCAAGCTGGCCGTGCAGACCGCGCTGACCGCGCCGACCGGCCCCGTCAGCGTGGAAATCCCCATCGACATCCAGGCCGCGCTGATCCCGATGCCGACCGACCTGCGCCCGCTGGCCGTGCCCACCCATGTGCCCTCGGCCCATGCGCTTGACGAACTGGCCGAGCGCCTGTCCAAGGCAAAACGCCCGCTGTTGTGGCTGGGCGGCGGCGCGCGCCACGCCGGCGCCCAGGTCAAGCGCCTGCTGGCGCTGGGCTTCGGCGTGGTCACCAGCACGCAAGGCCGTGGCATCGTGGCGGAAGACGATCCCCGCTCGCTGGGCGCCTTCAACCTGCACAAGCCGGTGGAACAGTTTTACCAGACCTGCGACGCCATGCTGGTGGTTGGCTCGCGCCTGCGCGGCAATGAAACGCTGAAGTACGAACTGAAGCTGCCGCGCCCGCTGTTCCGCGTGGACGCCGATGCTTCCGCCGAAGGCCGCTGCTACCAGAGCGACTACTTCGCCAGCGGCGATGCGGCGCTGGCACTCGACGGTCTCGCCGATCGCCTGGAAGGCAAGCTGAGGGTGGATCCGAGCTTTGCCGCCGATCTGCGCCGCGCGCATGAGACCGCCATGGGCGGCCTGATCGACGGCCTGGGCCCGTACTCGGCGCTGGTCGACGCGCTGCAGGGCGCGGTAGGCCGCAACTTCAACTGGGTGCGCGACGTCACCGTTTCCAACAGCACCTGGGGCAACCGCCACCTGCGCATTTTCGACTCCCGCGCCGGCGTGCATGCGCTGGGCGGCGGCATCGGCCAGGGCCTGGCGATGGGCATCGGCGCGGCAGTGGGCGCGGCGGTCACGTCTTCGGGCAAGAAGACCTTCTGCCTGGCCGGCGACGGCGGCTTCATCCTGAACCTGGGCGAACTCGCCACCGCGGTGCAGGAACACGCCGACGTGGTCTTTGTGCTGATGAACGACAAGGGCTACGGCGTCATCAAGAACATCCAGGATGCGCAGTACGGCGGCCGCCGTCACTATGTAGACCTGCATACGCCCGATTATGCGCAGTTGTCGCAAGCGCTGGCCTTGCGCCATCGCCGCGTCGGCAACCTGGCGGAGGTGGGTGCCGCACTGGAAGAAGCGACCATCGAACCCGGCCCGTTCCTGCTGGAGATCGACATGTTGTCCATCGGTACCTTCAAGACTGCCTTCGCCGGCCCGCCGGTCAACAAGGAAGTCGACGCCGACGCTGACAAGACCGCACGCGCGGCCGAACGCAGCACCGTGACTGCCTGAAGGGGACGCAATATGCTGCACGTGTCGATGGTGGGCTGCGGAGCGATCGGGCTCGGTGTGCTCGAACTGCTCAAGAGCGATCCCGATGTGGTGTTCGACGTGGTGGTGGTGCCGCAAGCCCAAATGGACCAGGCCCGCCATGCCGTCTCCGCACTGGCGCCGCAAGCACGCGTTGCCACCAGCCTGAGCCAGGCCGACGGACGGCCCGACCTGCTGGTGGAGTGCGCCGGCCACCATGCGCTGGAAGAGCACATCGTGCCGGCGCTGGAGCGTGGCATCGCCTGCCTGGTGGTGTCGGTGGGTGCCTTGTCGGCACCCGGCCTGGCCGAGCGGCTGGAAGCGGCGGCGCGGCGCGGCGGCACCCAGGTGCAGCTGCTCTCCGGCGCGATCGGCGCCATCGACGCGCTGGCGGCGGCGCGCGTGGGCGGGCTGGACTCGGTGGTCTACACCGGGCGCAAGCCGCCCGGCGCGTGGAAGGACACGCCGGCCGAGGCGCTGTTCGACCTCGACGCGCTGACCGAGGCCACGGTGATCTTCGAAGGCACCGCCCGCGAAGCGGCACGGCTCTACCCGAAGAACGCCAACGTGGCGGCCACGCTGTCGATGGCCGGGCTCGGGCTGGATCACACGCAGGTGAAACTGCTGGCCGATCCGGGCGTGGAAGAGAACGTGCACCATGTGGACGCGCGTGGCGCATTCGGTGGTTTCGAACTGACCATGCGCGGCAAGCCGCTCGCGGCCAATCCCAAGACTTCGGCGCTGACGGTGTTCAGCGTGGTGCGTGCGCTGGGCAACCGTGCCCACGCCATGTCGATTTAAGCAGGCCATCAGGCGCAGCAAGGCAATGATCATGAAGCAAGAGATTCTCCCCATCTGCATCGCGGGCCAGTGGCGCCTGGGCGGCGGCGAACGCTACGTCACGCGCTACCCGGCCACCGGTGAAGTCGTCGCGGAACTGAACGCGGCCAGCCTGGGCGACGTGGAAGAGGCCGTGCAGGGCGCGCATCGCGCCTTCCTCAACAGTGGCTGGGCACAGCGCAAGCCGCACGAGCGCGCTGCGGTGCTGCACCGCGTGGCCGACCTCATCCGTGCACGCGCCGAGCCTCTCGCTCAGCGCCAGCGCCTGGACAACGGCAAGCCCATCAGCGAGACGCGCGCGCTGGTGGCCAGCGCCGCCGGCACTTTCCAGTTCTTCGCTGCCGCCTGCGAGACGCTGGAGGAGACGCTTACGCCCGCGCGTGGTGATTTCCTTACCATGAGCGTGCATGAAGCCATGGGCGTGGTGGCGGCGATCACGCCGTGGAACTCGCCCATCGCCAGCGAGGCGCAGAAGCTGGCGCCCGCGCTGGCCGCCGGCAACGCGGTAGTGATCAAGCCCGCCGAGATCACGCCGCTGATGGCGCTGGAACTGGCGGCCATCTGCGAGGAAGCCGGCGTGCCCAAGGGCCTGATCAGCGTGCTGCCCGGCAAGGGCTCGGTGATCGGCGATGCCATTACCAGGCATCCGCTGGTGCGCCGTGTGTCCTTTACCGGCGGCACCACCACGGGACGCCATATCGCGCACATCGCCGCGGACAAGATGATGCCGGTGTCGCTGGAGCTGGGCGGCAAGTCGCCCACCATGGTGTTCGAGGACGCGGACCTGGATCATGCCGTCAACGGGGTGCTGTACGGCATCTTCAGTTCCTCGGGCGAGTCCTGCATCGCGGGTTCGCGCCTGTTCGTGGCACGTGCCTTGTATGAGCCTTTCATGGAGCGCCTGGCCGCGGGCGCGGCGCGCCTGCGCGTGGGCGATCCGGCCGACGAGCGCACCCAGATGGGGCCGCTGATCAGCGACCGCCACCGCGACTCGATCGAATCGTATGTGGCGCTGGGCGTGTCCGAAGGCGGCCAGTTGCGTACGGGCGGCGTGCGTCCCACGGTGGCGGGCTGCGAGAACGGCTACTTCTACACGCCCACCATCATTGAAGGGCTGGATAACAGCGCCCGCGTGTGCCAGGAGGAAATCTTCGGGCCGGTGCTGGTGGCGATGGCCTTCGACGACGAGGACGACCTGATCGCGCAGGCCAACGACAGTGTGTACGCGCTGGCGGCCGGCGTGTGGACGCGCGACTACAAGCGCGCGTGGCGCTTCGCGCGGGCGGTGCAGGCGGGCAATGTGTGGATCAATACGTACAAGCAGTTCTCGATCTCGACGCCGTTCGGCGGCTGGCGCGACAGCGGGCTGGGACGCGAGAAGGGAAGGCTGGGCATCCTGCAGTACATGGAGCAGAAGAGCGTGTACTGGGGTATGCATGAACAACCGCTGCCGTGGGCCAACTGAGTGCGCACCACGATGCAGCAGCAACAGCGGGAGATGGGAACAATGAACACGATTCTGGGCATCGACGAGATCGTCTACGGTGCCGACGACCTGGACGCCTGCCGGCGCTTCTTCGCCGACTGGGGCCTCACGCTGGTGCGCGAGGACGTGGCCGGTCTGGATTTCGAGACGCTGAACGGCTGCCGCGTGCTGGTGCGCCGCACCGATGACCCGGCACTGCCGGCGGCGATGGAAGACGGCCCGACGCTGCGCGAAGTGGTGTGGGGCGTGGATACGCTGGCCGCGCTGGACAAGATCGCTGACGCCATCCGCGCCGAGCCGGGCTTCATCGGCATGGGCGAGCAAGGCGGGCGCGTGGGCTGTACCGATCCCAACGGCCTGGCCGTGCGCTTCCAGCTGACCCGCAAGCGCGACATCGAAGTGGAATGCGCCACGATGAACACGTGGAACGACAAGCCGCGCCTGAACCAGCGCAGCCCGATCTACGAGCGCGCCACGCCGATCGAAGTGGGACACGTGGTGTTCTTCGTCAAGGACGTGGCCGCCACTGAGCGCTTCTACACCGAGAAGCTGGGCTTCGTGCCGTCGGACCACTATCCAGGCCGCGGCGCCTTCCTGCGCTGCGCGCCGGACGGCGGCCACCACGACCTGTTCCTGCTGCAGTTGCCGCAGGCCAAGAGCGGCCTGAACCACGTGGCCTTCACCGTGCGCGACATCCATGAGGTGTTCGGCGGCGGGCTGCATGTGTCGCGCAGCGGCTGGGAGACGCAGCTCGGCCCGGGCCGGCATCCGATTTCCTCGGCTTACTTCTGGTACTTCAAGAATCCGGCCGGCGGCCTGATCGAGTACTACGCCGATGAAGACCAGCTGGATGCGCATTGGGAGCCACGCGACTTCGAGCCGGGCCCGACCATGTTTGCCGAATGGGCGGTGGAAGGCGGCCTGGACGGCAACACGCGCCGGCAGAAGAACGCGGGCGGCCCGCAGGGCAAGTTCCTGACCGAGAAGCGCTGAGCGCAGCGCCAGTACAGGCAACAAGGCAATACAAAGCAAGCCAGAGCAAGCCAAAGCAAGCCAAAGCAACACAAGGAAGTGCCATGAGTACCAGCCAATCCCTGACCCTGCGCGTACAGGCCATGCGTTTCGAAGCGCGTGGCATCGTCAGCGTGGAGTTGCGCGACCCGCAAGGGCGCGAGTTGCCGGCGTACGCGCCCGGCGCGCATATCGACCTGCATCTGGGCAACGGCCTGGTGCGCAGCTACTCGCTGTGCGGCGCGCCGGAAGTGCGCGACCGCTATGTGGTGGGCGTGCTGCTCGACCGCGCCAGCCGCGGCGGCTCGCGCTACGTGCACGAGCAGCTGCGCGTGGGCAGCACGCTCACGGTGGCGGCGCCGCGCAACCACTTCGCGCTCGAAGAGGGCGCGGCCCACTCCGTGCTGGTGGCCGGCGGCATCGGCGTGACACCCATCGTCTGCATGGCGCGGCGGCTGCATGAACTCGGGCACTCCTTCACCTTGCTCTACTGCGCGCGTTCGCGTGCGGAAGCGGCTTTCGCCGAGGAGCTGGCCGCCTACGGCGATGCGGTGCGCATGCATTTCGACGACGAGGCGGGGTGCCCGCCGGACCTGTCCGCGCTGCTGGCGGGGCAGGCTGCCAGCACGCACTTCTATTGCTGCGGCCCGGGCCCGATGCTGAACGCCTTCGAAGCAGCCTGCGCCGGCCACGGCTATCCCGAGGTGCACATCGAGCGCTTCGCGGCCGACCCGTCGGTGGCGGCAGTGCAGGAAGGCGAGTACACCGTGGCGCTGGCAAGCACCGGCGCCGAGCTGAAGGTGCCGGCGGGCAAGTCCTTGCTGGATACCCTGCTCGATGCGGGCATCGCGGTGGAGCACGGCTGCAGGGAAGGCGTGTGCGGCTCGTGCGAGACCCGTGTGCTGGAAGGTGTCCCCGAACACCGCGACGGCGTGCTCAGCAAGAGCGAGCGCGAATCGAACCAGACCATGATGGTCTGCGTGTCGGGATGCAAGGGCAAACGCCTGGTCCTGGACCTTTAGGCGACCTCCAAGCGCTGCCGCTCGCCGCATCGGATGCGGCGCAGTCGGTGGTGGCCATGGCGGGGTGAGTCCCGCCATGCGCCGGCGCGAGGCGGCTGCGTGCCTCGGATACATTTGAAGAGAAACACCGTGTTGATCCAGAGACAAGAGGCCGCGTTCGCCAATGCGAACGCCGAGGGCGTGGCGACCCCATCCAGCAGCATGACGGCAGACGACAGCGCACGCGGCACCACGCCCGGCGAGATCATCGCGCGCATCGAGCGGCTGCCCAGCAACGGCATGCATATCAGGGCGCGGTTGCTGATCGGCCTGGCCACGTTCTTCGATGGCTTCGATGTCATCGCGATTGCGGCCACGCTGCCGTTGCTGATCTCCATGTGGTCGCTCACGCCGGCCCAGATCGGCTTCCTGATCGCGGCGCCGTCGGTGGGGCAACTGATCGGCGCGCTGCTGTTTCCATACCTCGCCGAACGCTTCGGCCGCCTGAATTCAATTGGCTGGAGTGCGGGCATCATCGGCCTGATGAGCATCGCCTGCGGCTTCGCGCCTTCGTTCGAGATTTTCGCCCTGTTGCGCATCGTGCAGGGCCTGGGTCTCGGCGGTGAACTGCCGGTGGCCGCGACCTATATCAACGAGGTGACACGCGCGCATGGCCGCGGGCGCTTCGTGCTGCTGTACGAAGTGGTGTTCCCGATCGGGCTGCTGATTTCCAATGGCGTCGGCGCGTGGCTGGTGCCGAAGTTCGGCTGGACGGTCATGTACTTCATCGGCGGCGCCCCGGTCGTCCTGTTCTTCATCCTGCGCCGCGCGATTCCGGAGTCGCCGCGCTGGCTGGCGGAGAAGGGCCGGCTGGCTGAAGCCGATCATGCGCTGAAGGTCTTCGAGGCGCGCGCCAAGGGCCCGTTGCAGCCGCTGGGCGATGTGGCCGCCTACGATGCGATGACGCACAAGCACCCGCGCCGCAGCGTCAAGGACCTGCTGGGCAAGGCCTATATCGGGCGCACGCTGGCGGTGTGGATGCTGTGGGCCACCTGCGGTTTTATCCAGTACGGGCTGTCTACCTGGCTGCCGACGATCTACAAGACGGTGTACCACGCGCCGCTGCAACTGGCGCTGAATCTCGCCGCCGGCGCATCGGTGCTGGGCGTGGTGGGCTCGCTGGTCTGCGCGATGGTGGTCGACAAGGTGGGCCGCAAGCCCGTGATCAACGTCTCTTTCATCCTGTGCGCGCTCTCGCTGGCGCTGGCCGGCGTGTTCCACGCGGAATCGGTGTATGTCGTGGCCGGCCTGTGCGCGCTGTCCCTTGGCTTCCTGGCCAGCGGCTTTATCACGGCGTATGTGTACACGCCGGAGCTGTATCCCACCAGCATCCGCGCGATGGGCTGCGGTTTCGGGGGCGCGTGGCTGAAACTGGCGGCGATCTTCGCGCCGACGCTGGTTGCCAACACGATTGGTACCGGCAACCTGAGCAGCGCCTTCTACGCGCTGGCGCTGGTGCCGTTCCTGGCCGCGCTGACGATTCACTTCCTCGGCATCGAGACCAAGGGCAAGGTGCTCGAGCAACTCGAGGCCTGAGGCGCAAAGCGGCGCACGTTCACGCCGCTTCGATCGAAGTGCTGGAGGATCAACGCCGGGCGTGTTATATCGGACAGTCGCGGGATGCCGCACCCGGGCACGGTGCACGCGCCGGGCAGGGCCGGGCGCAAAGCCGTTACCATACGACAAAGCCAAAGCACTCCATTCGCAGAGATACCAACATGACAGACGCTGTCGAGCCAACCGATCTCCAGGACAAGTACATCGTGCCGGGACTTGAGCGCGGCCTGCGCCTGCTGGGCGAGTTCAGCCGGAACGAGAGGACCTTGTCGGCGGCCGACCTGGCGCGCAGGCTCCAGGTCCCGCGTTCCACGGTGTTCCGCCTGCTGGCCACGCTGGAGATGATGGGCTTTGTCGAACGCACCGACGGTGGCCGCGAATTCCGGCTCGGCATGGCGGTGCTGCGCCTCGGATTCGACTACCTCGCCTCGCTGGAGCTGACCGAGCTCGGTCGGCCGTTGCTGGACCGCCTGCGCGACGAGATCAACTACCCGTGCAACCTCGTGGTGCGGGACGGCCGCTCCATTGTCTATGTCGCCAAGTCCGTGGCACCCACGCCGTTCGCCAGTTCGGTCAATGTGGGCACCCGCCTGCCGGCGCACGCCACCGTGCTCGGCCGTGTGCTGCTTGAAGACCTGACAATGGACGAACTGCGCGCGCTTTATCCCGAGCCGGAACTGGAAATTTTCTCGGAAAGCACGCCCAAGACCGTGGAAGCCCTGTTCGACATGGTCCAGCGCGACCGCCAGCGCGGCTACGTGCTGCAGGAAGGCTTCTTCGAAACCAGCATCTCGACCATCGCCGCGCCGGTACGGGACCGCAGCGGCAAGGTGGTGGCGGCGCTTGGCGCGACGATCCCGGCTTCGCGGATCGAACCGGAGCGGCTGGATACAATGGTGGAGCAGGTGAGGGGCGCGGCGGGAGAGTTGTCGCGGCTGCTCGACTATCGGCCGTCGGACGGGCAGGCGGTGGCAAATTTCTAAGACGCAGCGTGCATCTGCATCCAGTAGCGAACTTTCATCCCTTCTCCGTGCTGGCGACGGGCGAGATGCCTGCTAATCTTGTCGTGTACGGAAAAACGCAGTGGGGTGCATCATGCCAAAAGTCCGCGAATCCTTGATTCATGACCTCCACCCGACGCAGCTGACGGTGGGCATGATCGAAGTGCTGGACAAGAAGAAGCACCTGGCCTCGCTAAAGGCGGCGGAGCAGCGCGATTTCCTGCAGGCCCATCCTATCCCGGCTGTGGACGGGCCAGGCGGCAAGCTATACATCACCGATCACCATCATCTCGGGCGGGCTGCCCTCGAAGCCGGCGTCGCGAAGGGCTTTTTCACTGTGGAGGCGGATCTGTCGGCCTGCGCGCCGGACGATTTCTGGGCAGCGATGGACAAGCAGCTATGGGTTCATCCCCTGGATGAACACGGGGTGCGGCACTGCTACGCTGCGGTTCCCAATCACCTGGAGAAACTGGTCGACGATCCCTATCGGTCGCTGGCCGGGTATGTGCGGGACGCCGGCGGCTACGACAAGACACCGACCGCCTTTGCGGAGTTCGTGTGGGCGGACTTCTTTCGGCGCTCCATTGCCGTCGAGGACCTGAAAGCCGACTTCCACGCGGCTGTCCAGCGAGCCATCAAACTGGCAAAAGGCAAGCTGGCTGCCGGTCTGCCGGGATTCAAGGCGTAGCAAGCGTCTAAGGCAAGCAGAAGACCAGCCCTCGGGGCGTTCAGAACTCGTAATTGATGGACAGGTCCAGTCCAAGGTTGGTTGATCGCTGCGTGATCGGGCTGTGCGCCGCGCCGCTGGCCAGGTGCCCGATCGCCGCGTCTGTGGTCAGTAACCAGTGCTTGCGGAAGTACCAGATCGAAGTGATGCCAGCGCCGTACGACACAAGGCCGGAGCCGGCATTGTATTGGGGATAGCCCGAGCGCAAGGCCTGGGTCTTGCTGACACCGAACCAGGCGTTCATATAGCGGGAGTCGGCAAAGGTCACGGTAGGGCCGGCCATCCAGTAAAACTTCCCGGAACTGCCCGGCAGCGGGATATAGGCGCCGAGATCGCCGATCCAGCCGTCGGAGCCGCCCATGCTGCGCCGGACATCCGCGCGCACCACTAGCGGAAATTCTTTCGATACGGCGTATTCCAGGAACAGCTTGGCTTCGGGGGCCAGGTTGATATTGCCCATGCCGTTCAAGTGTTCCGGATCGTCCGCTGCCCGTCGCCCCAGGTTGTAGGTGATGGCTGCACCGCCACGCCAGTGCGTGTCTCGCAGCAGGTTAACGCCAATGCCTTCGCCAGTGGAGGCAAAGAACAGGTCGCGGTAACGGATGTCGATGCTGGGTCCGACCAGCCAATGATATTGCTGCGCGCCGTCATATCTTGGCCGCAGGCTGGTGCCCAGTCCCAGCCGGACCTCCCATTCGGAGAGGGTCGGCTTGAACAGCTTTTCCAGAGGCACGCCGGCAGAGTACTGCCATTCGGCGGCAGGTGCCGGCGTTTGCGCGCGGGCCGCGGAGACGAGGGCGGCGCAGCCCGCCAGCAGGGCAAAGAGAAGATGGAGCGGTCGCCCGCTTCCCGGGTCGCCCACCCGACGCATCCGCTTCGTGTGAAGTTTGGACACAGCACCTCCCGATTCCACAACGTTTTCGCTGGGCAGGCCGCTGAGGGGTGTCGACTGTGAGGCCCTCATTTGCCTGATACCCAGGCCGTCTGGCAGGCTAAGCGCCGTAATGGTTTCAAGCTTCCCGCCACAGGCGTCGAAGCGCCGAGGCAGGCGAGCAGTTCCGACAATTGCGGCACCTTCGCCTGTGCATAATGTACGACAGGCGGGGTTTGAGCAAACTTGCCAGGTCCCTCAACGCGTTTACCATGGGGAACAATGACGCTAGACCCCCTCCTAACTATGAGCAATACACAGGAGCCGCCATGAAGCCGTATGAAGTACGAGTCACATTGGATGGCGAGGCGAAGGTGTGGTACGTAGCGGAAAGCAACGTGCCCGGCCTCGCGGGTGAGGCGGATAGCGTAGAAAACATGATTAAACTGCTTCAGGTGCGCGTGCCGGAGATGCTGGAAGAAAATGAAGTCAGCGACGGAGAGACGGTTACCTACCATCTCGTGTCAGAGGCCTACATGGAAACCAGCCGACACTGTTCCTGATGGGCAGCAACTACGCAGATCAAGTTAAGCGTATTTTGCGTCAGGCCGGTTGCACGTTTGTGCGGCATGGGAAAGGCGATCACGATATTTGGCCCAGCCCCATCTCAGATCAACGGTTCCCCGTTGATGCGACGATAAAGTCGCGGCACACAGCAAACCAAGTTCTCAAGCAAGCCGGGCTGCCGAAAGGCTTTTAGCCCGTGTTGGCTTTTTATTGCCTTTACTACCTGATCGTCGAGATCACGCGCTCATGCAGGCTAGACGGTTCGGCGTCGCGCCCACCGGTGGGAAACCTTGGCAAACACCAGGCAACAAAAAACCCAGGAGCTTTCGCTATCTGGGTTTTCCGGCAACGTAGGCAGTTGCTAGCCATTAATTTGGTGGGTGGTACAGGGATTGAACCTGTGACCCCTGCCGTGTGAAGGCAGTGCTCTACCGCTGAGCTAACCACCCCTGCTGCTGCGCTGTTACTGCCGTGCTGCAGAGAAACAAGATTATGTCGGCAACCTTGTATCTTGTAAAGCCCTTTCTGGAAATTTCCGCAAAAAAAGCGCTCCGGACTTTCCAGGCAGGCTTATGCGGCTTCCGTAACGGGGGCCGGTACGGCTTCCTGCCACACCACCTTGCCGCCACTCGCCTTGTCCAGTTGCTTGAGCACCGCCAGGTGCGCGGCGGTTTCTTCCTCGCTGGCCGTCAGCACGGGCAGGTCCAGGCACGAGAGGTCGGTTGCGGCCACGGCGTCGTTTTCCGCGCCGCCGCCGTCGAGCATGTCGATCACCAGCGCGTTCTGGCCGCGCGTCATCGCGAGGTAGACCTCGGCCAGCAGCTCGGCATCGAGCAAGGCGCCGTGCAGGGTGCGGTGGGCGTTGCTGATGCCCATGCGGTCGCACAGCG
This sequence comes from Cupriavidus sp. 01T418, assembly GCF_056398885.1. Lineage (NCBI taxonomy): Bacteria > Pseudomonadati > Pseudomonadota > Betaproteobacteria > Burkholderiales > Burkholderiaceae > Cupriavidus > Cupriavidus sp. 01T418. The sequence goes on along the minus strand of NZ_JBFTQG010000030.1, from coordinate 56,212 downwards.
CATCGAGCGAGTTGCGCTTGCCGGGAAACATCTGGCGGGCTTCGCGCAGGGTGTCGATCACGCTGCCGGCGTGTTCGCGGAACGGCGGCAGCCCGAGCAGCTTGAATTCCATGTCGAGGAAGCCAAGGTCGAAGGGGGCGTTGTGGATGATCAGCTCGGCGTCCTGGACGAAGTCCCGGATCGCGTGGACCACTTCCGCGAACCTGGGCTTGTCGGCCAGGAATTCCACGGTGATGCCGTGTACCGCTATCGCGCCCTCGTCGATATCGCGTTCCGGGTTGACGTAGAAGTGCAGGTGCCTGCCCGTGAGGCGGCGGTTGAGCAGTTCCACGCAGCCGATTTCAATCAGGCGGTCGCCGGTGGCGGCGCTAAGGCCGGTGGTTTCGGTGTCGAGAACGATCTGTCGCATGGCGCGTATTCTAACGGAGGGGGCTGGGCCGGTGGCCTTTATCCCTTGAGCGAGTCCACGCCGCGGTTGGCCAGGGCGTCGGCGCGTTCGTTGCCCGGATGGCCGTTGTGGCCGCGCACCCAGTGCCAGGAGATATCGTGTTGCTGCGCGAGCTTGTCCATTTCCTGCCACAGGTCGGCGTTCTTCACCGGCTTCTTGTCGGCGGTTTTCCAGCCGCGCGCCTTCCAGCCCGGCAGCCATTCGCCGATGCCTTTCTGTACGTACTGCGAGTCGGTGTAGACCTTGACCCGGCACCGCCGCTTGAGCGCGCGCAGGGCTTCGATCACGGCGGTCATTTCCATGCGGTTGTTGGTGGTCAGGGACTCGCCGCCGAACAGTTCTTTCTCGTTGGTGCCGGAGACCAGCACGGCGCCCCAGCCGCCGCGGCCGGGATTGCCTTTGCAGGCGCCGTCCGAGTAGATGATGACGTCTTCGATTTCGTTGGCTTGCATTGGGTAGTGGCTGAGGGTGGTGCCGCAATGGGGCGGCGCCGACCGGGGTGATTGAGTGTGCGCAAGCGGTGCTTAGTGCTCGTCGCCGGGGGACTTGCCGTGGGTGCCCGTCGGCGTGGCCACCGGCGCGGCAACTGGCGACAGCGCAGCCTTGGGGCTCTTCCAGGCAGGGCCGACCAGGCGGATATTGCGCACGCGCTTGACCGCGGAAATCATATAGACTGAACCGAAGATCGGCCACCAGCGGTCGCCGGCCTTTTCCATGAAGGCGGCGCGCTGCAGCCAGCGCTCGGTGTGGTACGGCGGGCAATAGCAGCCGAACCGGCCGCGGATAATATCGAACCCCAGCAGTTTGAGCCAGTCCTTGATGCGCACGAAACCGATCGACTGGCTGTCGTTGGGCAGGAAGGGGTCCGCGCCCAGGCGCTTGAGGCCCTGGCGCGCGCCCCACAGGCTCATGGGGTTGAAGCAGGTCACCACGACCCGGCCTTCGGGCATCAGCACGCGCGATACCTCGCGCAGCACCTCGTGGGGGTCTTCCGAGAACTCCAGGATATGGGGCAGGGTGATCAGATCGATACTTTGGGTCTCGAACGGCAGTTCGTCGAAGCGGCACAGCAGCTGGCGGGCGTCGGGCTTGGCGCGTGGGCCATGGGGGCCGTTGCCGGGCGCGAGCGCCAGCGCGGAGAATGGCATGCGGTTCTCGCGCAGGGTATCGATGTGCGGCAGGCCGAGCTGTACCGCGTGGTAACCGAAGATATCCACGACGGTCCGGTCGTACTGTGCCTGCTCCCACTTGAGCATGTATTGCCCGGGAGGCGAGGCAAGCCAGTCTTCCCAATTTATAATCGGACGCTTGGACATAGGAGCACGCATGTTGAAGGTGGAGCCGATTCCCGCATTCCAGGATAACTATATCTGGGCTATCCACGATGGTCACTGCGCCGCCGTGGTCGACCCGGGAGAAGCCGCCCCGGTCGAAGCCTTCCTGGCACGCGAGGGACTGGTGCTGGGCGCTATTGTAATCACCCATCACCATGGCGATCACCAGGGCGGGGTGGCCGAGCTGCTGGCGGCGCATCCGGCGGCGCCGGATGGCTCGCCCTTGCCGGTGATCGGGCCGGCCGGCGAACGCATCGGCGCCCGCACCGTGGACGTGCGTGAAGGCGACACCGTGGACGTGGCCTATCCCGCGCTGCAATTCAGGGTGCTCGATGTGCCGGGCCACACCGCTGGCCACGTCGCCTATGTCGCGGATCTGCCCGGCGCAGGTCCGGCCGTGTTCTGTGGCGATACGCTGTTCGCCAGTGGCTGCGGCCGCCTGTTCGAGGGCTCGCCGGCGCAGATGCTGGCTTCGCTGGACAAGCTGGCGGCGCTGCCCGGCGCCACCCGCGTGTTTTGTGCCCACGAGTACACCCGCAGCAATGTGCGCTTCGCGCGGGCCGTGGAGCCGGACAATGCCGCGCTGGCGGCCTGGGAGGCGCGCGTGGAAGCCTTGCGCGCCGCCGGCACGCCTACGGTGCCGACGACCGTTGCCCAGGAGCGCGAGGTCAATCCCTTCCTGCGTTCGCGCGAACCCGCGGTGCGCCGGGCGGTGGCGGCCCATGCGGGCGGCCCGGCCGCCAATGACGCCGCGGCGTTCGGCGCGCTGCGTGGCTGGAAGGATAATTTCCGCTGATTCCCGATTGCCGCGCGCCGGTGTGCGGAGCCCGCGAGCGGTGGGCCCGACTGGCCGGGGCGGCGATTTTCGTGTGTCCGACATGCCCCTGCCGGTGCCCTCGTGGCGTCGCCGCCGGGAAAATTTCATTGACGCGAAAGCCGCTTTTTCTTAGCATCAGGCAAATTTTTAGCGTCACGATTTGAGAACTTAATGAAAATTGGTCGATTACTGGCGGTGGTTGCGTGTGCCGCGCTGCTTGCAGCGTGCGCCAGCACGCCAACCCCGCCCGGCGCCGCCGATGGCGTCACCACGACCGCCTCCGCCTCCAAACCTACGAATTCCAAGCCCGATCCGCTCAATTCGCTCAACAGTGCCAGCGTCATCGATATGGACCGCGACAGCCTCGACTGGATGCGCGGACCGTCGAGCGACATCTGGGAGCGCATTCGCCGCGGGTTCGCCATGCCGGACCTGGAAGGCACGCTGGTTGACGATCGCACGCAGTGGTATGCGCAGCGCCCGGAATACATGGAACGGATGGTCGGGCGCTCGAGCCGCTACCTCTATCACATCGTCGAGGAGCTGGAGCGCCGCAAGATGCCCACGGAGCTGGCGCTGCTGCCCTTCGTGGAAAGCGCCTTCAATCCCCAGGCCGAGTCCACCGCCAAGGCGGCGGGCATGTGGCAGTTCATTCCCAGCACCGGCAAGACCTACAACCTGAAGCAGAACATGTTCCGCGACGAGCGGCGCGATGTGCTGGCTTCGACCGACGCGGCGCTGGACTACCTGCAGCGGCTGTACGATATGTTCGGCGACTGGCAACTGGCGCTGGCCGCGTATAACTGGGGCGAGGGTGCGGTCTCGCGCGCTATCGCGCGCAACCAGGCGCGCGGGCTGCCGACCGATTACGCCAGCCTGAGCATGCCCAACGAAACGCGCTACTACGTGCCCAAGCTGCAGGCGGTCAAGAACATCATCGCCAACCCCGCAATGTACGGGGTGAAGCTGCCGGATATTCCCGATCATCCGTACTTCGTCACGGTGACCACCTCGCGCGATATCGACGTCTCGTTGGCGGCCAAGCTCGCCAATATGCCGCTCGACGAGTTCAAGGCGCTGAATCCGTCCTTCAACCGGCCGGTGATCCTGGGCGCGGCGAATCCGCAGATCCTGCTGCCCTTCGATAACGCGGAGCGCTTCCAGTACAACCTGAACACCTACCGGGGCGGCCTGTCGAGCTGGACGGCGGTGACGGTGGACAATCGCGAGCGCATCGAGGCGCTGGCGGCGCGGCTGAATATCGATGCCGACACCATCCGCGAGATCAACCGCATTCCCAAGGGCATGCGGCTGAAGGCCGGTTCCACCGTGGTGGTGCCGCGCTCGGAGGATCACAACCAGGACATCAGCGCCACGCTGGCGGACAACGCCATGATGTCCGTGGAGCCGGATGTGCCGGATGCGCGCCGCGTGGTGGTGCGCGCGGGCCGTCGCGATACGGTGGTTTCGCTGGCGCATCGCTACGGCGTGTCGCCCGGCCAGGTGCAATCCTGGAACAAGCTTTCCGGCACCAAGCTGGTATCGGGGCAGAGCCTGGTCTTGATGGTGCCCACGCGGTCGGCGGCGCGGTTCGCCGGCGCGCCTGAGCCTGCGCCCACCGCTTCCGCCCCGGTTCCGGTTCGCGCGGAGCCGGTGCGCGGATCGGCCAAGGGCCACGCGGCCGGCCGCCAGCGGGTGAGGGTGGAGGTGGCGCCGCACAAGGCTGCCGCCGGCACCGGCAGGACGGCGGGCAAGGCCACATCGGCGGCGCCGGCCGCCAAGGCCGGTGCCAAGGCAGCCGCGAAGTCCAGCGGCAAGGCGGCCGCGGCAGCGCCGGCCAAGACCAAGGCGCACGCGCGCTGAGTGCGGGTTTGCGCGAAGAACGGGTTTGAGCGATATCAAGGGCGTGCCAATGGCACGCCCTTTTGCCTGGTGGGGTGCACCAACGGTAAGCCTTGCGTAAGGCGCTGTCCCCAGACTGGTGGCAAACTAACCGGCAGCGGCAAGCGGCAGCCGGCCGTTCACCGGTTACCGACAACCTGCAAACAAATAACCCGCATTCAAGCGGAGGAGACAAGCCATGACGGCTACCCGTGCACTGCACGCCCGCTCGCTGAGCGACCCCGAAGCTTTCTGGGCCGAGCAGGCTCGCCGCATCGACTGGGAAAGCTCATTCGAAACCGTGCTGGACGATAGCCGCGCGCCCTTTACCCGGTGGTTCGTGGGCGGGCGCACCAATCTCTGCCACAACGCCGTCGACCGTCATCTGGCGGCGCGCGCGGCACAGCCTGCGCTGATCTACGTGTCGACCGAAACCGGCCAGCACCGTAGCTACAGCTACGCGGAGCTGCACGACGAGGTCAACCGCATGGCCGCGATCCTGCAGCAGCTGGGCGTGGTCAAGGGCGACCGCGTGCTGATCTACATGCCGATGATTCCCGAGGCGGCGTTCGCCATGCTGGCCTGCGCGCGCATTGGCGCCATTCACTCGGTGGTGTTCGGCGGTTTCGCCTCGGTCAGCCTGGCCGCGCGTATCGACGACGCCCGGCCGCGCGTGATCGTCAGCGCGGACGCCGGTTCGCGCGCGGGCAAGGTGGTGCCCTACAAGCCGCTGCTCGACGAGGCAGTGAAACTGGCAACGCACAAGCCTGAACGCGTACTGCTGGTGGACCGCCAGCTATCCCCGATGGCGCTCACGGCGGGCCGCGACGAGGACTACGCAGCCTGGCGCGAGAAGGTAGGCGCGGCGCGCGTGCCGTGCACATGGCTTGAATCGAGCGAGCCCTCATACGTGCTCTACACCTCCGGCACGACCGGAAAACCCAAGGGCGTGCAGCGCGATACCGGCGGCTACGCGGTCGCGCTGGCGACCTCGATGGACTACATTTTTTGCGGCAAGGCTGGCGATACCATGTTCTCCAGCTCCGACATCGGCTGGGTGGTGGGGCACAGCTACATCGTCTACGGGCCGCTGCTGGCCGGCATGGCCACGCTGATGTACGAAGGCACGCCGGTGCGCCCGGACGGCGGCATCCTGTGGCAGCTGGTGGAGCAATACCGCGTGAACGTGATGTTCAGCGCGCCCACCGCCATCCGCGTGCTGAAGAAGCAGGATCCGGCCTGGCTCACGCGCTACGACCTGTCCAGCCTGCGCCTGCTGTTCCTCGCCGGCGAGCCGCTCGACGAGCCCACCGCCAGCTGGATCCAGCAGGGCATCGGCAAGCCGGTGGTGGACAACTACTGGCAGACCGAGACGGGCTGGCCGATCATCGCCATCCAGCGCGGCATCGACCCGCTTCCGGCCAAGCTGGGATCCCCGGGGGTGCCGGTGTATGGCTACGACCTGAAGATCGTCGACGAAGCCACCGGCGCCGAATGCCCGCCGGGACAGAAGGGCGTGGTCGCCATCGACGGGCCTTTGCCGCCGGGCTGCATGACCACGGTCTGGGGCGACGACGAACGCTTCGTCAAGACCTACTGGTCCAGCGTGCCGGGGCGCCGCTGCTATTCCACTTTCGACTGGGGCGTGCAGGACGAGGATGGCTATATCTTTATCCTCGGCCGTACCGACGACGTGATCAATGTAGCGGGCCACAGGCTGGGCACGCGCGAGATCGAGGAGAGCATTTCATCGCATCCGGCGGTGGCCGAGGTGGCGGTGGTGGGTGTGCGCGATGCGCTCAAGGGGCAGGTGGCGATGGCGTTCGCGATCGTGCGAGACGCGGGCCGCACCGCGTCGCAGGCCGACCGGCTCGCCCTGGAGGGCGACGTGATGAAGACCGTCGAGCAGCAACTGGGCGCGGTGGCGCGACCGGCGCGCGTGTTTTTCGTCAACGCGCTGCCGAAGACGCGCTCGGGCAAGCTGCTGCGCCGCGCCATGCAGGCCGTGGCCGAAGGCCGCGATCCCGGGGACCTCACTACGATTGAAGATCCCACCGCGCTGGCGCAGCTCCAGGCGGCAATGCAAGGCTGAAGAGCCCTGGCCGCCGCGCGCCGGAAGGCGGGCGGCGGGTGGTGGTGGCGGCGCTTTGGAGGGCCGGGTACGGGGTGCTGGCCGGTCCGGCGGGCGGGCGCTGCGCCGCGGCAGAGATTGTCCTTGCCAGTCCGTCGGATGCGTACTAATATTTTAAGCATCAAATATTTAAACATGATCTAGATGCGCTTCCGCGCATCGCATGTACCGCACGGGGCCCACGCCAGGTGGGCCCGGACCGGCGCGCAGGAGACGACAAAATGCGAGTGTTGTGTATCGGTGGAGGCCCCTCGGGGCTGTACTTCGGCTTGCTGATGAAGCTGCGGGATCCTTCCAACGAGGTCTACGTCGTGGAGCGCAACCGGGCCTACGACACCTTCGGCTGGGGCGTGGTGTTTTCCGACGCCACCATGGACAACCTCAAGCAGGCCGACCCGGTCAGCGCGCAACAGATCAACGAGGCGTTCAACCACTGGGACGATATCGACATCCATATCGGCGGGCGCACCATGCGCTCCGGCGGGCATGGGTTTATCGGCATCGGCCGCAAGCGCCTGCTCAATATCCTGCAGGCCCGCTGCGAGGAACTTGGCGTGCACCTGGTGTTCGAGACCGATGTCACGGACGACCAGGCGCTGGCGCAGCAATACGAGGCCGACATCGTGATTGCCTCCGACGGCGTCAACAGCCGTGTGCGCGGGCGCTACGCCGAGACCTTCCAGCCCGATATCGATACCCGCCTGTGCCGCTTTGTCTGGCTCGGCACGCGCAAGCTGTTCGACGCCTTTACCTTTGCCTTCGAAAAGACCGAGCACGGCTGGTTCCAGGCCCATGCCTACCGTTTCGACGACAACACCTCCACTTTTATCGTCGAGGCGCCCGAACCGGTCTGGCGCGCCGCCGGCATCGAGCAGATGAGCCAGGAGGAGGGCGTGGCCTTCTGCGAGCGCCTGTTTGCCCGCTACCTGGACGGCAACGCGCTGATCAGCAATGCCACCCACCTGCGCGGTTCCGCCAACTGGATCCGCTTCCCGCGCGTGATCTGCGGCACCTGGGTGCACTGGAACACGCTGGCCGACGGCCGCCGCGTGCCGGTGGTGCTGATGGGCGACGCCGCGCACACCGCGCATTTCTCGATCGGCTCCGGCACCAAGCTGGCGCTGGAAGATGCGATCGACCTGGCCAACAATATCCGCGATGCGGGGCCGAGCGGCGTGGACGTGCTGCCGCAGGCGCTGGAACGCTACCAGGCCAAGCGCAGCGTCGAGGTCCTCAAGATCCAGAATGCGGCGCGCAACTCCACCGAATGGTTCGAGAACGTCGAGCGCTATGCCGGCATGGCGCCGGAGCAATTCGCCTATTCCTTGCTGACGCGCTCGCAGCGCATCTCGCACGAGAATCTGCGCGTGCGGGATCGTGGCTACGTCGAGGGCTTCGAGCGCTGGCTCGCGGGACAGGCCGCGGCCAATGCTGCCAATGCCGCCAACGCCGGGCCGGTTGCCGATGCACGCGCGGTGCCGCCGATGTTCACGCCTTACCGCGTGCGCGGCGTCACCCTGAAGAACCGCGTGGTGGTGTCGCCGATGGCCATGTACTCCTGCGAGGATGGCGTGCCGGGCGACTTCCACCTGACCCACCTGGGCGCGCGCGCGCTCGGCGGCGCCGGCATGGTGGTGGCCGAGATGACCTGTACTTCGCCGGATGCGCGCATCACCCCGGGATGCCCGGGTTTGTGGAACGACGAGCAGCGCGACGCATGGCGCCGCATCGTCGATTTCGTGCACGCCAACAGCGACGCGCGCATTGCCATGCAGATCGGCCACTCCGGGCGCAAGGGCTCGACCCAACTTGGCTGGGAAGCGATGGATTACCCGCTTGCCAGCGGCAACTGGCCGGTGATGTCGGCCTCGCCGCTGCCCTATATGCCGGGCATATCGCAAGTGCCGCGCGAAATGAGCCGTGCCGACATGGATAGTGTGCGCGACGATTTCGTGGCCGCCGCGCGGCGCGCCGCCGAGGCCGGCTTCGACTGGCTGGAACTGCACTGCGCCCACGGCTACCTGCTCTCCAGCTTTATCTCGCCGCTGACCAACCAGCGCAGCGACGAATACGGCGGCACGCTGGCCGCGCGGCTGCGCTACCCGCTCGAAGTCTTCGCGGCGGTGCGCGCGGTGTGGCCGCAGGAACGCCCGATGTCCGTGCGGATCTCGTCGCACGACTGGGTCGAAGGCGGTATCACGCCGGACGACGCGATCGAGATCGCGCGCGCCTTCAAGGCCGCCGGCGCCGACATGATCGACTGCTCTTCCGGGCAGGTGAGCCCGGACCAGGCGCCGGTGTATGGCCGCATGTACCAGACACCGTTCGCCGACCGCATCCGCAACGAGGCCGGCATTGCCACCATCGCCGTCGGCGCGATCTTCGAAGCCGACCACGTCGACAGCATCATCGCCGCAGGCCGGGCGGACCTGTGCGCGATTGCCCGTCCGCACCTGGCGGATCCGGCATGGACGATCCACGAGGCTGCGCGGCTGGGCCATCGTGACCTGGCCTGGCCCAAGCAATACCAGGCTGGCAAGCGCCAGCTTGAAACCAACCTGGAGCGCGCTGCGCAACTAGCGCAGCAGCCCCGCCAAGCGGAGGACCACTAAGCATGAGCGCGCAACTATCCCTGCAGGGCAGGCACGCGCTGGTCACCGGGGGCGGGCGTGGCATCGGCGCCGCCATTGCGCACCGTCTGCTCGCACACGGCGCCAGCGTTACCCTGCTGGGGCGCGACGCGGCCACGCTGGCAGCGACAGCCGATGCACTGGCCGAGGCGGTGGTCTCGCCTGCCATGCTCGGTACGGTGACGGCGGATATATCGCAGGCGGACAGCGTGACGGCGGCGTTCGCGCAAGCGGCCGGCCGCGCGGGCCCGATCGACCTGCTGATCAACAACGCAGGCCAGGCGCGCAGTGCGTCCTTCGCCAGGACCGATCTCGCGCTGTGGCAATCCATGCTGGAGGTCAACCTCACTGGCACCTTCCTGTGCACGCAAGCGGCGCTGCCGGGCATGCTGGATCGCGGCTGGGGCCGTATCGTCAATGTGGCCAGCACGGCCGGGCTGGCCGGCTACGGCTATGTCAGCGCCTATTGCGCGGCCAAGCACGGCGTGATCGGCCTGACCCGCTCGCTGGCGCTGGAAGTGGCGAGCAGCGGCGTGACCGTCAATGCGGTCTGCCCCGGCTATACCGAGACCGATATCGTACGCGACGCGGTCGCCAATATCGTGAGCAAGACCGGCCGCACGGAAGCGCAGGCCCGCGCCGAACTGGCCAAGGGCAATCCGCAGGGCAGGCTGGTGCAGCCGGACGAAGTGGCGGACGCGGTTGCATGGCTGTGCCAGCCCACCGCCAGCGCCATCACCGGGCAGGCCATCGCGGTGGCCGGCGGCGAGGTCATGGCGGGTTGATGCCGGGCGCATTCAAGCCAACCGAACGAGCAAACCGAACGAGCAAACCGAACAAGCAAGCGAGAAACGAGATGAGTGAAACAGCACTGGACATGCGCCACCACAAACGCAGCTTTGCGGGCTACCAGCCGCAGCATTTCCTGTGGTCGGTCTCGGCCGACGGCAAGGTCGGCACCGTGACGCTGAACCGCCCCGAGCGCAAGAACCCGCTCACCTTTGATTCCTACGCCGAACTGCGCGACCTGTTCCGCGGACTGTGCTACGCCACGGACATCAAGACGGTGGTGATCAGCGGCGCCGGCGGCAACTTCTGCTCGGGCGGCGACGTACATGAAATCATCGGTCCGCTCACGCGCATGACCATGCCCGAGCTGCTCGAATTCACGCGCATGACCGGCGACCTGATCAAGGCCATGCGGGCTTGCCCGCAACCGGTCATCAGCGCCGTCGACGGGATCTGCGCGGGCGCCGGCGCGATGATGGCACTGGCCTCGGATATGCGCCTGGGCACCGGGCAGGCAAAGACGGCCTTCCTGTTCGTGCGGGTAGGCCTGGCCGGCGCCGACATGGGCGCCTGCTCGTTGTTGCCGCGCGTGATCGGGCAAGGCCGCGCGAGCGAGTTGCTGTACACCGGCCGGGCGATGAATGCGCAGGAGGGCCTGCAATGGGGTTTCTTCAACGCGCTGCATGCGCCGGACGCGGTGCTTGCCGAGGCCCAGTCGCTGGCCGCGCAAATCGCCGCCGGTCCGACCTTCGCCCACGGCGTGACCAAGAAGCTGCTGCACCAGGAATGGAATATGGGCCTGGACGAAGCCATCGAGGCCGAGGCCGAGGCGCAGGCCATCTGCATGCAGACCAGGGATTTCCGCCGTGCCTACGACGCGTTCGTGGCCAGGACGCGGCCGGTGTTCGAAGGCGACTGAACGCTGACTGAATGCCGACTGAACGCCGACTGAACGCTTAATGCAGAGGAAACGCACGCCATGTCCGACAAGAGTTATCTCGCCCTGCCGTTCTTCGACGACGCGCACCGCGAACTGGAACAACGGCTCGACGCGTGGGCCACGGCCTCGCTCGTGGTCGACCACAGCGACACCGACGCCGCCTGCCGCGCGCTCGTGCGCCAGCTTGGCGCAGCAGGGTGGCTGCGCTACTGCGTGCCCGCTGCCCATGGCGGCGCGCTCGACACGCTCGACTCGCGCTCGCTGTGCCTGCTGCGCGAGACGCTGGCCCGTCACGATGGCCTGGCCGACTTCGCTTTCGCCATGCAGGGCCTGGGCAGCGGCGCCATCACGCTGGCCGGCAGCGATGCCATGCGCGAGCGGTATCTGCCGCGCGTCGCGCGCGGCGAGGCGATTGCAGCGTTCGCCCTGTCCGAGCCCGACGCCGGCTCCGATGTCGCGGCGATGCAATGCCGCGCGGTGCCGGACGGCGATCACTACGTACTCGACGGCGAAAAGACCTGGATCTCCAACGGCGGCATCGCCGACTTCTATTGCGTGTTCGCCCGTACCGGCGAGGCGCCGGGCGCGCGCGGCATTTCCGCCTTCGTGGTGGATGCCGATACGCCGGGCCTGACCATCGCCGAGCGCATCGACGTCATGGCGCCGCATCCGCTGGCCACGCTGCGTTTCGAGAACTGCCGGGTGCCCGTCGGCGCGCGGCTGGGCGAGGCGGGGCAGGGCTTCAAGGTGGCCATGATGACGCTCGACATCTTCCGCGCCTCCGTGGCTGCCGCCTCGCTGGGATTCGGCCGGGCCGCGCTTGACGAGGCGCTGGCCCGCGCCGTCGCGCGGCCGATGTTCGGTGGCGTGCTGGCCGACCTGCAGCTGACGCAGGCCGCCATCGGCGACATGGCCACGGCCATCGACTCGGCTGCGCTGCTGACCTACCGCGCCGCCTGGCTGCGCGATGTGGCCGGTGTGCGCACCACGCGCGAAGCGGCCATGGCCAAGATGGTGGCCACCGAGAATGCGCAGCAGGTCATCGACCGCGCGGTGCAGATGTTCGGCGGGCTCGGCGTCAAGGTGGGCACGCGCGTGGAGAGCCTGTATCGCGAGATCCGTTCGCTGCGGATCTACGAAGGCGCCACCGAAGTGCAGAAGCTGATCATCGCGCGCGAAACGCTGGCGCAGCATCGCGCATAGCGCGATCAACGCGATCGGACAGGCAGGCGGCAGCAAACGGACAACCCATGCCAGCATCATCAGAATGAAGGAAGTGGAGACAACCATGGCGAGCACAGCTCATCTCGATACCTTTGCACTAGACCGCCTGCCGCCCCCGCAGCAGTGGCCGGAGTTCCTGTTCAACGCGGACACGCAATACCCGGAGCGCATGAACTGCGCGCTGGAACTGGTCGAGCGCCATGTGCGCGAAGGCCGGGGCGAGCGCGTGGCGATCCGCTATGAGCAGGACGGCGCCCACCGCACCGTCAGCTATGCCGGACTGGCCGCGCTGTCCAACCGCATCGCCCACGTGCTGACCGGCGACATGAAACTGGTGCCGGGCAATCGCGTGCTGCTGCGCGGCCCCAACAACCTGATGATGGCGGCGTGCTGGCTGGCGGTGGTCAAGGCCGGTCTGATCGCGGTGCCGACCATGCCGTTGCTGCGTGCCAAGGAACTCAAGCAGGTGATAGACCGTGCCGAGGTCAGCGCGGCGCTGTGCGACGAACGCCTGCGCGACGAACTCGAAGCCAACCTGAATCCCGGCAGCGAGCACCATTGCCCGACCCTGACGCAGGTACGCTACTTCAACGGCAGCGGCGCAGACTCGGTGGAAGGCGGCATGGCCGGCAAGGCCGAGTCGTTTGACGCTTGCGATACCGCCGCCGACGATATCTGCCTGATCGCCTTCACCAGCGGCACCACTGGCCAGCCCAAGGGCACCGTGCATTTCCACCGCGACGTGATCGCCATGTGCGACCTGTTCCCGCGCCAGGTGCTCAAGCCAGGTCCCGACGACATTTTCTGCGGCACGCCGCCACTGGCCTTTACCTTCGGGCTTGGCGGCATCCTGTGCTTTCCGCTGCGCGTGGGCGCCTCCACCGTGCTGGCCGAGCGGCTCACGCCCGAGAGCCTGGTGGCGCTGATCCAGTCCTGGCGCGCGACGATCGTGTTCACCGCGCCGACCTTCTACCGGCAGATGGCCACGCTGGCGCAGGGCTATGACATCTCCAGCCTGAAGAAGAGCGTGTCGGCCGGCGAGGCCTTGCCCGATGCGACGCGCCAGAGCTGGAAGGCGGCCACCGGCATCGAGATGACGGACGGCATCGGCGGCACCGAGATGATGCATATCTTCATCTCCAGCGCCGGGGCGGAAGTGCGGCCGGGCGCGATCGGCAAGGTGGTCCCCGGCTATATCGCGCAGATCGTCGACGAGACGTTGCAGCCGGTGCCACCCGGCACGGTAGGCAAGCTGGCGGTGCGCGGCCCCACCGGCTGCCGCTACCTGGACGACCCGCGCCAGGCCAGCTATGTGAAGGATGGCTGGAACCTGCCGGGCGACACCTTCATGGCCGATGCCGATGGCTATTACTACTACCAGGCGCGCTCCGACGACATGATCGTCTCGGCCGGCTACAACATCGCCGGCCCGGAAGTGGAAAGCGCGCTGATGCGGCACCAGGCGGTGGCGGAGTGCGGTGTCGTCGGCATGCCGGACCCGGAGCGCGGCCAGGTCGTCGCCGCCTACGTGGTGCTGCGCCCCGGCGTGGCGGCCAGCGAGGAGATGTGCGCCACGCTGCAGGCCTACGTCAAGGCCGAGATCGCGCCCTACAAGTATCCGCGCCGGGTGATCTTCGTCGACGCGCTGCCGCGTACCGAAACCGGCAAGCTGCAACGCTTCCGCCTGCGGCAGATGGCCGAGCAGGGTGGCACGACCGGGGGAGGGCGCCAGCCGTGAGCGAAGTCTTCACCAACACCGTGCGAGTGCGGTTCAAGGACTGCGACGCCGCTGGCGTCGTGTTCTTCCCGCGCTACTTCGAGATGCTCAACGACCTGGTCGAGGACTGGTTCCGCGAGGCGCTCGGCTGGTCCTTCGACGCCATGCATGGCGCGGCCCGATCCGGCGTGCCGACGGCGGAAGTGTCCAGCCGCTTCGCCGCGCCGAGCCGGCTGGGCGAAGTGCTGACGCGGGAACTGCGCGTGACGCAACTGGGCAGCAGCAGCTTTTCCCTGCAGGTGCGCTTTGTCGGACCTGCCGCGGACCTCCGCGTGGAGATCGCACAGCGCCTGGTGTGCGTCGATACCGGGCAAATGGCGCCGCGCGCGCTGCCGCCCGAGGTCCGCGCCGCCATGGAGCGCTTCCTGGCGCCCGGGCGCGAAGGCACTTAGATACATTGCCGCATCCATGCGCCCATCCGGGGCGCGGTGCCGGCCAACCAGATCCCAATCACTGATAACGGAAACCCTACCATGAAGATTCTCCAGCCTCCAGACTGGGCCGCGCCGCGCGGCTATTCGAACGGCACCATGACCGAGATGCAGGTGGGCAGCCGCCTGCTCTTCGTTGGCGGCCAGATCGGCTGGAACGGCCAGTGCGAGTTCGAGACCGATGATCTTGCCGAGCAGGTCGGCCAGGCGCTGCGCAATATCGTGGCGGTGCTGGCGGCGGGCGGGGCGCGTCCCGATCACATCGTGCGCATGACCTGGTATGTGAAGGACAAGGAGGAGTACGTCGCCGCCTACCGCGCCATCGGCGAGCATTACCGTGCCAGCATCGGCCGGCATTTCCCGGCCATGACGGCCGTGGAAGTCGCCGATCTGGTGGAAGCGCGCGCCAAGGTGGAGATCGAGGTGACGGCGGTGGTGCCGGCCGCCGGGTAAGGCCAGCGGCCCGGCATCCCGACCGGGTGCCGGCCGCTTCCCGACAGGGTTCGAGGTGTCCGCAAGTCCTTGATAACTTGAGAAAATGGGCGGCGCAGGGTATAATTCGAAAGTTTCGCTTTCAGAACCCCTCACCCTAGCGCCTACCGAATTCCACCTTCCGCCGCCCCCATTTCGCCCTGGCTCCGCTGCATTATTTCATGCGGCGTATCGAGCACCGGGCGAACGGCCCCGGCGACAGGCACCGCGTCCATCACGCGGCTTGTCGCCCTGCCGGACAACGGGGCAAGAGGCGTTGAGCAGGTCGGTCACGGGGTGAATCCAGCAGGAGCCTACCCGTGTTACCGTCTTTTCCGTCCGCCATTCTCGCGCTTGCAGACGGCACGGTCTTTCGTGGCTATTCCATTGGCGCTTCCGGCCATACCATCGGCGAAGTGGTGTTCAACACCGCTCTGACCGGTTACCAGGAAATCCTCACCGACCCCAGCTATTCCCGGCAGATCGTCACGCTGACGTATCCGCATATCGGTAATGTCGGGGTCAATGCCGAGGATGTCGAAGCCACGAAAGTCCATGCCGCCGGCCTGATCATCAAGGATCTGCCGCTACTGGCCTCCAATTTCCGCAAGGAACACACCCTCGGCCATTACCTGAAGCAGGAAAAGGTGGTGGCGATCGCCGGCATCGATACCCGCAAGCTGACCCGTATCCTGCGCGAGAAGGGTGCGCAGAACGGCTGCATTCTGGCTGGCGAGGACAACGTGCAGAAGGCCATCGACCTGGCGCGCTCCTTCCCCGGCCTGGCCGGCATGGACCTGGCCAAGGTGGTTTCCGTCAAGGAACCGTATGCGTGGAGCCAGACCGAATGGGCGCTGGGCCGCGGCTACGGCAAGCTGGAGTCGCCGCGTTTCCATGTGGTGGCTTATGACTACGGCGTGAAGTTCAACATCCTGCGCATGCTGGCTGAACGCGGCTGCAAGGTGACGGTGCTGCCGGCGCAAGCCAGCGCCGAAGACGCGCTTGCGCTCAACCCGGACGGCATCTTCCTGTCGAACGGCCCCGGCGACCCCGAGCCCTGCGACTACGCGATCCGTGCCACCCGCGAGTTCATCGCGCGCGGCATCCCCACCTTCGGCATCTGCCTGGGCCACCAGATCATGGCGCTGGCCGTTGGTGCCAGGACGCTGAAGATGAAGTTCGGCCACCACGGCGCGAACCATCCGGTGAAGGATCTCGACGACGGCCGTGTGGTGATCACCTCGCAGAACCACGGTTTCGCGGTGGACGCCGATACCCTGCCCGCCAACGTACGCACCACCCATGTGTCGCTGTTCGACGGCTCGCTGCAGGGCTTCGCGCTGACCGACAAGCCGGCCTTCTGCTTCCAGGGCCACCCGGAAGCCTCGCCGGGCCCGAACGACGTGGCTTACCTGTTCGACCGCTTCACCGAGATGATGGCGGACGCACGCCAATAAGCGCGCAGCGAAGCAAAGACGAGAAGTTACGTAGACAAGCAGATAAAGCAGACCGCAGGACGACCCGATGAACGCCTTCATGCATACCGCGCTGGGCATTACCGATTTCTGGACCTTTGTGCTGGGCACGATCTTTATCGTGCTGCTGCCGGGCCCGAACTCGATGTATGTGCTATCCGTCGCCGCGCAGCGCGGCGTGCGCGAAGGCTACAAGGGCGCCTGCGGGGTGTTCCTGGGCGATGCCATCCTGATGGTGCTGTCGGCGGCGGGGGTGGCCTCGCTGCTGAAGGCGAGCCCTGCCTTGTTCTACGTGGTGAAGTACATCGGTGCCGCTTACCTGGGCTGGATCGGTTTCCAGATGCTGCGCGGCGCCATGCGCGCCTGGACCCGCCGCGGCGGCGACAGCGGCGCGGCGGTGCAGGCGGAGATGCCGGCGGACCGTGCCGTCAGCCCCGCCGTCAGCCCGTTTCGCAAGGCGCTGGTGGTGAGCCTGCTGAACCCCAAGGCCATCCTGTTCTTCATTTCCTTCTTCATCCAGTTCGTCGATCCGCAGTTCGGCTATCCGGCGCTGTCCTTTGTGGTGCTGGGGCTGGTGTGCCAGTTGTGCAGCTTCGCCTACCTGACCACGATCATCTTCGTGGGCGTCAGGCTGGCCGAGGCCTTCCGCCGCAGGCGACGGCTGTCGGCGGGCATGGCTAGCGGGGTAGGCGCCATGTTCATCGGTTTCGGCGCCAAGCTGGCGACGGCCACCCTGAACTGAATCGAATCCTGATATCCGGTGCGGTCCGCGCGAACGTGCGGGCCGGCCAATAATGAGAGCGTGCAATGCCAAAGCGCACAGACATAAAGAGCATCCTGATCATCGGCGCCGGCCCCATCATCATCGGGCAGGCGTGCGAGTTCGACTATTCCGGCGCCCAGGCCTGCAAGGCCCTGCGCGAGGAAGGTTTCAAGGTCGTGCTGGTGAATTCCAACCCGGCCACGATCATGACCGACCCCAACACGGCCGATGTGACCTACATCGAGCCGATTACCTGGGAAGTGGTCGAGCGCATCATTGAAAAAGAGCGTCCCGACGCCATCCTGCCGACCATGGGCGGCCAGACCGCGCTGAACTGCGCGCTGGACCTGCATCGCCATGGCGTGCTGGACAAGTACAAGGTCGAGCTGATCGGCGCGTCGCCGGAAGCCATCGACAAGGCCGAGGATCGCCAGAAGTTCAAGGAGGCGATGACCAGGATCGGCCTGGGCTCGGCCAAGTCCGGCATCGCCCACTCGATGGAAGAAGCGCTGGCGGTGCAGACGCAGATCGCCAGGGAAACCGCGACCGGCGGCTACCCCATCGTGATCCGCCCGTCGTTCACGCTGGGCGGCTCCGGCGGCGGCATTGCCTACAACCGCGAAGAATTCGAGGAAATCTGCAAGCGCGGCCTGGATCTCTCGCCGACCCGCGAACTGCTGATCGAAGAATCGCTGCTGGGCTGGAAAGAGTATGAGATGGAAGTGGTCCGCGACAAGAAGGACAACTGCATCATCATCTGCTCGATCGAGAACCTGGATCCGATGGGCATCCACACCGGCGACTCCATCACCGTTGCGCCCGCGCAGACCCTGACCGACAAGGAGTACCAGATCCTGCGCAACGCCTCGCTGGCGGTGCTGCGCGAGATCGGCGTCGATACCGGCGGCTCCAACGTGCAGTTCTCGATCAATCCGGCCGACGGCCGCATGATCGTGATCGAGATGAACCCGCGCGTGTCGCGTTCGTCGGCGCTGGCCTCCAAGGCCACCGGCTTCCCGATCGCCAAGGTTGCCGCCAAGCTGGCGGTGGGCTACACGCTGGACGAGCTGAAGAACGAGATCACCGGCGGCCAGACCCCGGCCTCGTTCGAGCCGTCGATCGACTACGTGGTCACCAAGGTGCCGCGTTTCGCCTTCGAGAAATTCCCGCAGGCCGACAGCCACCTGACCACCCAGATGAAGTCCGTGGGTGAAGTGATGGCCATGGGCCGCACCTTCCAGGAATCGTTCCAGAAGGCGCTGCGCGGCCTGGAAGTCGGCGTGGACGGCCTGGACGACAAGTCCTCCGACCGCGACGAGATCGTCGAGGAAATCGGTGAAGCCGGCCCGGACCGCATCTGGTACGTGGGCGACGCCTTCCGCATTGGCATGTCGCTGGAAGAAGTGCACGCCGAAACGGCGATCGACCCCTGGTTCCTGGCCCAGATCGAAGACATCGTCAAGACCGAGAACCTGGTCAAGGTGCGCAAGCTGGACAGCCTGTCGGCCGCCGAGCTGCGCCACCTGAAGCAGAAGGGCTTCTCGGACCGCCGCCTGGCCAAGCTGATGGGCACCGACCCCATGGCCGTGCGCGCCGCGCGCCATGCCGCCGGCGTGCGCCCGGTGTACAAGCGCGTGGACACCTGCGCCGCCGAGTTCGCCACCAACACTGCCTACATGTACGGCACCTATGAAGCCGAGCATGGCGAGTGCGAAGCCGACCCCACCGCCAATCGCAAGATCATGGTGCTGGGCGGCGGTCCGAACCGGATTGGCCAGGGCATCGAGTTCGACTACTGCTGCGTGCATGCCGCGCTGGCGCTGCGCGAAGACGGGTACGAGACCATCATGGTCAACTGCAACCCGGAAACCGTGTCGACCGACTACGACACCTCGGACCGTCTCTACTTCGAGCCGCTGACGCTCGAAGACGTGCTGGAAATCGTCGACAAGGAAAAGCCCGTCGGCGTGATCGTCCAGTACGGCGGCCAGACCCCGCTGAAGCTGGCGCTGGACCTGGAAGCCAACGGCGTGCCCATCATCGGCACCAGTCCCGACATGATCGACGCCGCGGAAGACCGCGAGCGTTTCCAGAAACTGCTGCATGAGCTGGGCCTGCGCCAGCCCCCCAACCGCACCGCGCGTGCCGAGGACGAAGCACTGCGCCTGGCCACCGAAATCGGCTACCCGCTGGTGGTGCGCCCGTCGTACGTGCTGGGTGGCCGCGCCATGGAAATCGTGCATGAGCCGCGCGACCTCGAGCGCTATATGCGCGAGGCCGTCAAGGTGTCGCACGACTCCCCGGTGCTGCTGGACCGCTTCCTGAACGACGCCATCGAGTGCGACGTCGACGCCTTGTGCGACGGCCAGCGCGTGTTTATCGGCGGCGTGATGGAGCACATCGAACAAGCCGGCGTGCACTCGGGCGACTCCGCCTGCTCGCTGCCGCCGTACTCGCTGGCGCAAGCCACCGTGGACGAGCTCAAGCGCCAGACCGCCGCCATGGCCCGCGCCCTGAGCGTGATCGGCCTGATGAACGTGCAGTTCGCGATCCAGCAAGTCAATGGCGAAGACATCGTCTACGTGCTGGAAGTGAACCCCCGCGCCTCGCGCACGGTGCCGTATGTGTCCAAGGCCACCGGCCTGTCGCTGGCCAAGATCGCCGCGCGTTGCATGGCCGGCCAGTCGCTGGACTCGCAAGGCATCCACGACGAAGTGGTGCCGCCGTACTACAGCGTCAAGGAAGCGGTGTTCCCCTTCAACAAATTCCCCGGCGTCGACCCGGTGCTCGGACCCGAGATGCGCTCCACCGGCGAGGTGATGGGTGTGGGCAAGACCTTTGGCGAAGCGCTCTTCAAGAGCCAGCTCGCGGCGGGTTCGCGCCTGCCGGAGCGGGGCACGGTGCTGCTGACGGTGAAGGACAGCGACAAGCCGCACGCCGTCGGCGTGGCGCGCATGCTGCACGATATGGGCTACCCCATCGTGGCCACCCGCGGTACCGCCTCGGCCATCGAAGCCGCCGGCATCCCGGTGCGCGTGGTCAACAAGGTGAAGGACGGCCGTCCGCACATCGTCGACATGATCAAGAACGGCGAACTGGCGCTGGTGTTCACCACCGTGGACGAAACCCGCACCGCGATCGCCGATTCGCGCTCGATCCGTATCTCGGCCCTGGCCAACCGGGTGCCGTACTACACTACCATCGCCGGCGCGCGCGCCGCGGTGGAGGGTCTCAAGCACATGCAGAGCCTGGAGGTCTATGACCTGCAAGGCCTGCACGCCTCGCTGGCCTGACGGCCCTCCCGGGCCCCGGGGCTGCCCGCAGTTGCTGCGGGCAGCCCTCTTGGCCTAAACTAACAGCAATTTCGTCGATCCGCCGACCGGGTAAGCGTCCGGGCAGTGGTCGACCAACCTGACAACCTGAAAGGCCGCGGTTGAGCGGAAGTGCTCCGGGCAGCGACGCCGGAGCATGGTTCCAGCTCCGCTGCGGCTCATTTTTTTGCAGAACGAGACATGAGCACGATTCCGATCACAAAGCGCGGCGCAGAGCTGCTGAAAGAGGAACTGCAGCGCCTGAAGGCCGTCGAACGTCCTGCGGTGATCAATGCCATTTCCGAGGCGCGCGCGCAAGGCGACCTGTCCGAAAACGCCGAGTACGACGCCGCCAAGGAAAAGCAGGCCTTTATCGAAGGCCGCATCCTGGAAGTGGAGTCCAAGCTGTCGGCCGCGCAGGTCATCGATCCGACCCAGCTCGATGTCGATGGCCGCATCGTGTTCGGCGCCACCGTCGAACTGGAAGAGCTGGATTCCGGCAAGCCCGTGAGCTACCAGATCGTCGGCGACGACGAGGCCGACCTCGACAGCGGCAAGATTTCGGTCAGCTCGCCCATCGCGCGTGCGCTGATCGGCAAGTTCGAAGGCGATGTGGCGATCGTGCTGGCCCCCGGCGGCGAGCGCGAATACGAAGTCATCACAGTTCGCTACGTCTGAAAGAGGCTGCGTGTTCTCTTCCTCCTACTCGAGCCTGCCGCCCCTGCCGCATCGGATCTTTCTCCTGCTGACCGTGGTCTGGGCCGGCAGCCTGTGGACGGTGGGCTACATGGTGGCGCCGACGCTGTTCTCCGTGCTGCCCAGCCGCGAGACCGCCGGGCTGATCGCCGGCCAGCTGTTCCGCACGGAGGCCATTCTTGGCCTGGTGATCGGCGTGCTGCAGCTGGCGCTGTGCAACCTGATGATCCGCCGCGGTGCAAGGCGCTACCGTGGCCTGCGCTGGCTGGTGCTGGCCATGCTGCTGTGCGTGCTGCTGGGGTACTTCGGCATCCAGCCCTTCATGGAGAACCTGAAGGACAAGGCAACGGCGCTGGGCGTGGGCGTGTCCGATTCTCCCTATAAGGGCCAGTTCGGCATGCTGCATGGGGTGTCCAGCCTGTTCTACCTGGCGCACAGCCTGCTGGCGCTGGTGCTGGTGTGGCGCGCGGCGGCGCCGCGTTCGGCGGGCGAGTAGGGCAGGTCAGCAAGGGTGGCGGCGGCCCCGGGTGGGGCCGGCCCATATCATGCCGGCGCGCGACAGGATGCGCCGGCCAGTCGCTCAGTCGAGCGCTTTCTTCTTCTGGCTGGTGGGGCGGGCGCGCGCACGCTTGACGTTGCCGCCAGCGGTGACGCGTTCATTGCCCAGCACCGTCACTTGCGAGCGCTTGGGGCGGCGGTTAGGCGCGGCGCTCGGCTTCTTGACTGTCACGGTGCGCGGCGCGGCGCCGCCACGCGGGGCCAGGCGGCCCAGTTCCTGCGGGAGATTTTCCTTCAGGACGGCCGGACCCGGGCGCCATACCACCAGCAGCTTGCCGATGTGCTGGATCGGGGCGGCGTCGAGATCCCCGCAAATGGCCTCATACATGGCGATGCGGCTTTCGCGGTCGTCGCCGAATACGCGGATCTTGATCAGGTCGTGCGAGGCCAGGCTACGGTCGATTTCGGCCAGGACGGGACGCGTCAGGCCCTCGCCGCCGATCATGACGACCGGATTGAGGCCATGGGCACGTGAGCGGAGTTCGGAGCGCTGGGCGGGATTGAGTTGAAGAGCGGGCATAAGTAAAGCGCAGGCGAGGGCGCAAATGGGCGCGCAAGTGGTGCGCAAACCAGGGCACCGAAGTGCCGAAAAAGCGAATCGGCGCGTATTATCCGTCAAACTGGCACGGTCAGGCTGCAAAATCAGCAAAACGAGTGAAAAACGCACGGCTGGCCGCGGGTTGGCGGCGTTTTTCTCCAAACTAGATGTCTCCGGAATGGCCAAGAACAAATTCAATCAGGCGTGGTTGCATGACCATATCAACGACCCCTACGTCAAAATGGCGCAGCGCGAGGGCTATCGGGCCCGCGCAGCGTATAAGCTGAAAGAGATCGACGAGCAGGACAAGCTGATCCGTCCCGGCCAGGTCATTGTCGACCTGGGCGCGGCCCCTGGCAGCTGGAGCCAGTACGCCCGCAACAAGCTGGCCGCTTCGCCGCGAGCCAAGGATGGCGGCATCGACGGCGCGGTGATCGCCATCGACCTGCTGCCGATGGAGGCTGTCGCTGACGTCACATTTATCCAGGGTGACTTCCGCGAGGAGGACGTCTTCCGGCAACTGGAGGAAATCGTGCTGCAGGCCTCCGGCGGCGCAAAGATCGATCTTGTTTTGTCGGATATGGCCCCCAATTTGTCAGGTGTGGCCTTTGCCGATGCCGCCCGCATCGATTACTTGTGCGACCTGGCGCTGGAATTTGCCCAGGCGCATCTGAAGCCGGAGGGCTCATTGCTGGTAAAGTGTTTCCATGGCAGCGGTTACAGCCAGATCGTGGAGAAGTTCAAGCGCCAGTTCAAGGTGGTCGCCAAACGCAAGCCCAAGGCGTCGCGCGACAAGTCTTCAGAGACCTTCATTCTTGGGCGTTACCTCAAGTCGGCGGGGTGAAGCGAGCCTATCGCTTCGATCAATTTGCTTTTTCCCCCGACGCCGGGCACTGCATTACAATGCAGCTATCCCGTTGGCAAGGCGTTCGTAAAGGAGTTTGGCCTTGAATAACAACCTGTTTCAAAAGGCGGCAATCTGGCTAGTGATAGCGCTGGTGCTGTTTACCGTCTTCAAGCAGTTCGACAAGCCCCGCCCGCAGGAAGGCGTCACCTATTCGCAGTTCATGGATGACGCCAAGGCCGGCAAGGTGGGCCGCGTCGACGTGCAAGGCCGTAATCTGGTGGTCTCGCCCAAGGAAGGGCAGAAGTACACCATCATCTCGCCGGGCGACATCTGGATGGTCGGCGACCTGATGAAGTACGGTGTCCAGGTGACTGGCAAGGCTGACGACGAACCCAATATGCTGGTGCAGGCCCTCTATTACCTCGGGCCCACCCTGCTGATCATCGTGTTCTGGTTCTACATGATGCGGCAGATGCAGGGCGGCGGCAAAGGCGGTGCCTTTTCCTTCGGCAAGTCGCGCGCGCGCCTGATCGATGAAAACCAGAATGCCGTCACCTTCCAGGATGTCGCCGGCTGCGACGAGTCCAAGGAAGAAGTGATCGAACTGGTGGACTTCCTCAAGGATCCGCAGAAATTCCAGAAGCTGGGCGGCCGTATCCCGCGCGGCGTGCTGCTGGTAGGCCCTCCGGGCACCGGCAAGACGCTGCTGGCACGTGCCATCGCCGGCGAAGCCAAGGTGCCGTTCTTCAGCATCTCCGGTTCGGACTTCGTTGAAATGTTCGTTGGCGTGGGCGCGGCCCGCGTGCGCGACATGTTCGAGAACGCCAAGAAGCAGGCGCCCTGCATCGTGTTCATCGACGAAATCGATGCGGTCGGCCGTCACCGCGGCGCAGGCATGGGCGGCGGCAACGACGAGCGCGAGCAGACCCTGAACCAGATGCTGGTCGAGATGGACGGCTTCGAGGCCAACTCGGGTGTGATCGTGATCGCCGCCACCAACCGTTCCGACGTGCTGGACAAGGCGCTGCTGCGCCCGGGCCGTTTCGACCGCCAGGTGTATGTCGGCCTGCCCGACATCCGTGGCCGCGAGCAGATCCTCAAGGTCCATATGCGCAAGGTGCCGATCGGCAACGATGTCGACGCGTCGGTGATCGCACGTGGTACCCCGGGCTTCTCGGGCGCCGACCTGGCCAACCTGGTCAATGAAGCCGCGCTGTTTGCCGCCCGCCGCAGCAAGCGCGTGGTCGACATGCAGGACTTCGAGGACGCCAAGGACAAGATCTATATGGGCCCGGAGCGCAAGTCCACGGTCATGCGCGAAGAAGAACGCCGTGCTACCGCGTACCACGAGTCCGGCCATGCGGTGGTGGCAAAGCTGCTGCCCAAGGCGGATCCGGTGCACAAGGTCACCATCATGCCGCGCGGCTGGGCACTGGGCGTGACCTGGCAATTGCCGGAGCACGACAAGTACTCGAAGTACAAGGACAACATGCTCGACGAGATCGCCATCCTGTTTGGCGGCCGCGCGGCGGAAGAGGTTTTCCTCAACGCCATGAGCACCGGTGCTTCCAACGACTTCGAGCGCGCCACCAAGACGGCCCGCGACATGGTCACCCGCTTCGGCATGAGCGATATGCTGGGTACCATGGTGTATGTGGATACGGAGCAGGATGGCATGTTCGGCAAGATGTCGTCCAAGACGGTATCGGAAGCCACCCAGGTCAAGGTCGACGCTGAAATCCGCCGCATCGTCGACGAACAGTACGGCCTGGCCAAGCGCCTGCTCGAGGAAAACCGCGACAAGGTCGAGGCCATGACCGCGGCCCTGATGGAGTGGGAAACCATCGATGCTGACCAGGTCAACGACATCATGGCTGGCAAGCCGCCGCGCCCGCCGCGTGGTGCGTCCAGCCAGAACGGTGGTGGCAACACCCCGTCGGGCGGTTCGCCGGTGGCTCCCACCAACGCACCCGCCACGGCCTGAGCGGATGATGGCAGGCACGGCAACCCCGTCGGCGGCCCGGTAACACCCTGGTGCCATAGACGTGGTTGTCGCGGTCGAACATCAAGCCTGAAGCCGGCGCCTTGTGCGCCGGCTTTTTCATTGCAGCGCCGCACCTCGCGCAATCTGGATATTTCCTTCTTTCTCGTTCTCGTATCTTGTCGAACTCAACCGATTCATTCTTCCAGTGCGGCCGCTACCGCTTCGCGCGCGACCGACGTCCGCTGGTGATGGGCATCCTTAACGTCACCCCCGACTCCTTTTCCGACGGCGGCCAGCACGCCGGCCGCGATGCCGCCATGCGGCATGCCGAGCGCATGATCGCCGAGGGCGTGGATATCATCGATATCGGCGGCGAGTCGAGCCGGCCAGGGTCGGCGGCGCTGCCGCTGGAGCAGGAACTGGAGCGCGTGCTGCCGATCGTCGAGGCACTGCGCGACTGTGGCCGGGCCTTGTCGATCGATACCTACAAGCCGGAAGTCATGCGCGCCGCGCTGGCGGCCGGCGCCGACCTGATCAATGACATCTGGGGTTTCCGCATGCCCGGCGCCATCGAGGCGGTGAGCGAGCCGGATGCCGGCCAGGCCGGGCTGTGCGTGATGCATATGCAGCGCGATCCGCAGACCATGCAGGAGCAGCCCCAATACCACGATGTAGTGGGTGAAGTGGCCGGCTTCCTGCGCGAGCGGGTAGATGCCCTGCGCGCGGCAGGCGTGGCCGAGGCCCGCATCACGCTGGATCCGGGCTTTGGTTTTGGCAAGACGCCGGATCATAATCTGCACCTCCTGGGCCGGTTGCAGCAACTGGCGGTGGATGGGCTGCCCCTGCTGGTGGGGCTATCGCGCAAGTCGACGCTCGGCGCCATCCTGGGCGGCCGGCCGCCGCAGCAACGCGTCGCCGCCAGCCTGGCCGCGGCAGTGTGCGCGGCGGAGCGGGGAGCGTATATCGTGCGCGTACATGATGTGGAGCAAACCGTCGATGCACTCAAGACCTGGTGGGCCATCCGCCATGAAACAATTGCCGGTTAGCATTGGTTTTGATTATTGGCACCCGATGCCTCTTCAGCCTTCAGCTTTTCGCTTTAGCGTTCGGCATCCGCAAGACAAAGTAATGGGAGAACAACTTTATGACACGCAAGTACTTCGGCACGGATGGCATACGCGGCAGGGTTGGCGAAGCGCCGATCACGCCCGACTTCGTGATGCGCCTGGGCTATGCGGCGGGCATGGTGCTCGCCCACGGCGCGAAGCAGCAGGATCAGGCGCGTCCGACCGTGCTGATCGGCAAGGACACGCGCATCTCCGGCTATATGCTGGAGGCCGCGCTGGAGGCCGGCTTTACCTCGGCAGGCGTCAATGTGCTGCTGACCGGGCCGCTGCCGACGCCGGGCGTGGCGTATCTCACGCGCGCTCTTCGCCTGTCGGCGGGCGTGGTGATCTCCGCCAGCCATAACCCCTACTACGACAACGGCATCAAGTTTTTTTCCGCGGACGGGGACAAGCTGCCTGACGCGGTGGAAATGGCAATCGAAGCGGCCCTGGAAGAGCCGATGGTATGCGTGCGCTCGGACGATCTCGGCCGCGCGCGGCGTATCGACGATGCCGCCGGCCGGTACATCGAGTTTTGCAAGAGCACGTTCCCCTACGAGCAGGACCTGCACAAGCTCAGGCTGGTGGTGGATTGCGCCCATGGCGCCGCTTATCACATTGCACCCCACGTTTTCCACGAGCTGGGCGCCGATGTGATCTCGATCGGCAACCAGCCCGACGGGCGTAATATCAACGCCGGATATGGTGCCACCGCGCCGGAGAAGCTGATCGAGGCGGTCAAGGCCAATGGCGCGGACCTCGGCCTGGCCTTCGACGGCGATGCCGACCGCCTGCAGGTGGTGGACCGCGATGGCCGCCTGTTCAATGGCGACGAACTGCTCTACCTGATTGTCCAGGACCGTCTGCATGCGGGCCAGGCGGTGGAGGGCGCGGTGGGCACGCTGATGACCAACATGGCGGTCGAACTGGCGCTCAAGCGCAAGGGCGTGGAGTTCGTGCGTGCCAAGGTGGGCGACCGCTATGTGCTGGAGGAGCTGAACAAGCGCAAATGGGTGCTGGGCGGCGAGGGCTCGGGCCATCTGCTTTGCCTGGACCGGCATACCACCGGCGACGGCATCGTATCGGCCTTGCAGGTCCTGGCGGCCTTGCGCCGCAGCGGCAAGACCCTGGCCCAACTGCTGGAGGGCGTTTCGCTGTTCCCGCAGACGCTGATCAACGTGCGCGTGGAAAAGGGCTTCGATTGGCAGTCGCATCCCGGCCTGACCGCGGCGCGTGCCAAGATCGAGCCGCAGCTGGAAGGCTGTGGCCGTGTGCTGATCCGGGCGTCGGGAACCGAGCCGGTGGTGCGCGTGATGGTGGAGGCCGAGCAGGTCGAGACCGCGGAGCAGGCGGCGCAGACGCTGGCAGACGCTTTGCGGGCCTGAGTCCGATTCGGTTCGAGGCCGTGGATGCCGGGCATTGCCCGGCATTTTTTTAATTAAATCAGCAATTAACCGCCGAATTTCGGGCGCCGGCGGCACGATCGGCAGCGTCGGGAGGCTGGCCTTTGGATGTGAGTCGAGGCTAACTTTCTAGCCACCGACAAGAAGATCCCGTGATGTCATGGAATTGTCATAGTCTGGGCATACAGTTCGACTTGTCAAAAAATCGTCATTCCCAACCATGTCTCTGGAGGACATATGAAGCTGGTCAAGACTGCCGTAGCAGGCATTGTGTCGTTGGTGGTGGCGGGCACTGCGTTCGCGGCGGAAATTACCGGTGCTGGCGCATCTTTCCCGGCGCCCGTCTATTCCAAGTGGGCCGATGCATACCAAAAAGCAACGGGTAACAAGGTCAACTATCAATCCATCGGCTCGTCCGGCGGCATCAAGCAGATCGGCGCCAAGACCGTCGACTTCGGTGCTTCCGACGCACCCCTGAAGGACGAAGAACTGGCCAAGCAAGGCCTGGTGCAGTTTCCCACGGTGATCGGCGGCGTGGTGCCGGTGATTAACCTGCAAGGCGTCAAGCCGGGCGAACTGACCATCACCGGCGAAGTGCTGGCAAACATCTACCTGGGCAAGATCAAGAAGTGGGACGATCCCGCCATCAAGGCGCTGAACCCGCACGCCAAGCTGCCGAGCCAGGACATCCTGCCGGTGCGCCGCGCCGACGGTTCGGGGACGACCTTCATCTTCACCAACTACCTGTCCAAGGTCAGCCCCGACTGGAAGAGCTCGGTAGGCGAAGGCACGACCGTCAACTGGCCGGGTGGTGGCACGGGCGGCAAGGGTAACGAAGGCGTGGCCGCTTTCGTGCAACGCCTGAACGGCGCGATCGGCTACGTCGAGTACGCCTACGCCAAGCAGAACAAGATGACCCACCTGAACATGAAGAACGCTGCGGGTGTAGTGGTTCAGCCTAGCGATGAAGGTTTCAAGGCAGCAGCAGCAGGTGCCGACTGGAGCAAGACCTACTACCAGATCCTGACCAACGAGCCGGGCAAGGCCGCATGGCCGATCGCCGGTGCCACCTTCATCCTGGTGCACAAGAACCAGGAAAAGCCGGCACAGGGCACGGAAGTACTGAAGTTCTTCGACTGGGCGTACAAGAGTGGCGGCCACATGGCCAGCGATCTCGACTACGTGCCGCTGCCGGAAGCCGTGGTGAACCAGATCCGCGCGACCTGGAAGTCTTCGGTCAAGGACAGCTCGGGCAAGGCGCTGTACTGATCGGCTGAGCGCCAACCCGGCGCGCCTGCGCGCGCCGGGTTGGCAGTCTCGCCGGCCCGGCGCCTGAAAAGGTGCCGGGCAAACAGCATCGCAATACGCAGTAATAGCAGTAACATCGCAGAAGCAGTAACACCGCAGAAGCAGTAACGCACAGTGCATGCGGCACACGTCCCGGCCCCCCGCGGCGCAATGCACGGGCCCTTCGGCCCGAGTGAGCGGGGCACCCGCTGGCATGCCAGATAACCGAACTCCATTACCCCATCATGGCGACTACATCCGATCTATCCGCTGTGCGGCCGCCGAGCCGTACCGGTGACGTCTTGTTTGGTGGCCTGACGCGCGGCGCGGCCATCGTGACCTTGCTGCTGCTGGGCGGCATCATCGTGTCGCTAGCTATCAGCGCGTGGCCGACCATCCAGACCTTCGGCCTGCGCTTCCTGTGGACCGCCGAGTGGGATCCACCCGCGGACGTCTATGGCGCGCTGGTGCCGATCTACGGCACCGTCGTGACCTCGCTCATCGCCCTGATCATTGCGGTGCCCATCAGCTTCGGCATCGCGCTGTTCCTGACCGAGCTGTCGCCGGCATGGCTGCGCCGCCCGCTGGGCACGGCCATCGAACTGCTGGCCGCGGTGCCCTCGATCGTCTACGGCATGTGGGGCCTGCTGGTCTTCTCACCCATCTTCGGCGAGTACTTCCAGAGGCCGCTGGCCGCCACGGTGGGCCAGCTGCCGCTGATCGGCAAGCTGTTCCAGGGCGCGCCGCTGGGCATCGGCCTGCTGTGCGCCGGCGTGATCCTGGCGATCATGATCATTCCCTATATCGCCTCGGTGATGCGCGATGTGTTCGAGGTCACCCCGGTGCTGCTCAAGGAATCGGCCTACGGCGTCGGCTGCACGACGTGGGAAGTGATGTGGCGCGTGGTGCTGCCTTACACCCGCGCTGGCGTGATCGGCGGCGTGATGCTTGGCCTGGGCCGCGCGCTTGGCGAAACCATGGCTGTCACCTTCGTGATCGGCAATACCAACCTGCTGGACAACGCCTCGCTGTTCTCGCCGGGCAACAGCATTACCTCGGCGCTGGCCAATGAATTCGCCGAAGCTGGCGCGGGGCTGCATACCGCCGCGCTGATGGAACTCGGCCTGATCCTGTTCTTCATCACTTTCGTGGTCCTGGCGCTGTCGAAGTTCCTGCTGATGCGCCTGGCCAAGAGCGAGGGCGCAAAATGAGCCAAGCCGCCATGTCTTCCACCTCCTCCTCGATTCCGGCAGTGCGCCCGGGTGCGGATGCCATGCGCGCACGCATGCAGGCGCGCCGCCGCCGCACCAACTTCTATGCCCTGACCGCGTCGCTGGGCGCAATGGCGTTCGGCCTGTTCTGGCTGGCATGGATCCTTTGGACCACCATCTCGCTAGGGCTGGGCGGGCTGTCGATGGACCTGTTCACGCAAATGACCCCGGCCCCGAATACCGCCGGCGGTGGCCTGGCCAATGCGATCTACGGCAGCTTCGTGATGGTCGGGCTGGCCACGCTGTGCGGCACGCCGCTGGGCATCCTGGCCGGCATCTACCTGGCCGAATACGGCAAGACGTCGCCGCTGGCCAGCTTCATCCGCTTTATCAACGACATCCTGCTGTCGGCACCGTCGATCGTGATTGGCCTGTTCGTCTACGCGCTGGTCGTGACCCGCATGGGCCATTTCTCCGCCTGGGCCGGCATCTGCGCGCTGGCGCTGCTGCAGA
This sequence comes from Cupriavidus sp. 01T418, assembly GCF_056398885.1. Classification (NCBI taxonomy): domain Bacteria; kingdom Pseudomonadati; phylum Pseudomonadota; class Betaproteobacteria; order Burkholderiales; family Burkholderiaceae; genus Cupriavidus; species Cupriavidus sp. 01T418. The sequence continues at coordinate 25,647 of NZ_JBFTQG010000030.1, read as the reverse complement.
TCCCGATCGTGGTGCGTACCACGGAGAACATGCTGAACCTGGTCCCGAACGCACTGCGCGAGGCTGCCTTTGCCCTGGGCACGCCCAAGTGGAAGATGGTGCTGTCGATCACGGTGAAGTCGTCGTACGCTGGCATCCTCACCGGCGTGCTGCTGGCGGTGGCTCGTATCGCCGGCGAGACCGCGCCGCTGCTGTTCACGGCCTTGTCCAACCAGTTCTGGACCAGCGACCTGAACAAGCCGATGGCGAACCTCCCGGTGACCATCTTCCGCTTCGCCATGAGCCCGTTTGTCGAGTGGCAGCAACTGGCCTGGGCCGGCGTGTTCCTGATTACCGTCGGGGTGCTTGCGCTGAATATCCTGGCCCGCATCCTGTTCAAGAAATGACCAGTGACGCGATCGCCACGCGGCATTCCCAAAATTCCTTGCGAGAGACGAGCATGACCTCGACCGCCATCGACATTTCCGACACGACCCGCGCCAAGATCGATGTGCGCAACCTTAACTTCTACTATGGCCAGTTCCATGCGTTGAAGAACGTCAATATGTCGATTCCCGAGCGCAAGGTGACGGCCTTCATCGGCCCGTCGGGCTGCGGCAAGTCGACCCTGTTGCGCACGTTCAACAAGATGTACGCGCTCTACCCGGAGCAGCGTGCCGACGGCGAGATCAACATGGACGGCGACAACCTGCTGACCGCCAGGCAGGACATCGCCCTGCTGCGCGCCAAGGTTGGCATGGTGTTCCAGAAGCCGACGCCGTTCCCGATGTCGATCTATGACAATATTGCCTTTGGGGTGCGCCTGTTCGAGAAGCTGTCGCGCTCCGAGATGGATGATCGGGTGGAGTGGGCACTGGCCAAGGCTGCGCTTTGGAACGAAGTCAAGGACAAGCTCAAGCAATCGGGCTATGGCCTTTCCGGCGGCCAGCAACAGCGCCTGTGCATTGCGCGCGGCATCGCCATCCGCCCGGAAGTCCTGCTGCTCGATGAACCGTGCTCGGCACTCGATCCGATTTCGACCGGCCGCATCGAAGAACTGATCGCCGAGCTGAAGGACGACTACACGGTGGTGATCGTGACGCACAATATGCAGCAAGCCGCGCGCTGCTCGGACTACACCGCGTATATGTACCTGGGTGAACTGATCGAATTCGGCGAGACCGAGAAGATCTTCATCAAGCCGCATCGCAAGGAAACCGAAGACTACATCACAGGCCGTTTCGGCTGATTTGAGCGTTGCGCACATAACGCATAGCATGCAAATAAAGCGGCTAGGAGAACACCATGTCTGACAAGCATCTGTCGACCCAATTCGACGCCGACCTCAACGCCATCAGCACGAAGCTGTTGCAGATGGGCGGTCTGGTCGAGTCGCAGATTGAAATCGCCATGCGGGCGCTATCGGAATTCGATGCCGATCTCGCCGACCAGGTGATCGCGCGCGAGCAGCAGCTCAACGCCCTCGAGGTCGAGATCGACGCCGACTGCGGCAACATCATCGCGCGCCGGCAACCGACCGCGCGCGATCTGCGCCTGGTGATGGCGATTTCCAAGACCATCACCAACCTGGAACGCGCCGGCGACGAGGCGGAGAAGATCGCCAAGCGCACCAAGCACATCATGGAAGACACGGGGGCCCACCAGATCAATTATTCCGAGGTGAAGCTCTCGGGCGACCTGGCCATCGCGCTGCTGCGCCAGGCACTGGACGCCTTTGCGCGCCTGGACACCGTGGCCGCGGCCCGCATCGTCAAGGACGACAAGGCCATCGACGACGAATTCCGCGCATTCGTGCGCAAGCTCATCACCTATATGATGGAAGACCCGCGCACGATCTCGGTCGCGCTGGATTTCCTCTTTATCGCCAAGGCGATCGAGCGCATTGGTGATCACGCCAAGAACATCGCTGAATTCATCATCTACATCGTCAAGGGAACGGATGTCCGCCACGCTTCGCGTGAGGACATGGAGCGCGAAGCGCTGAGTTGAACGGCGCCACTGCGGAGAAATATTCATGCCAAGCAGCATTCTTGTTGTCGAAGACGAACCGGCGATCGCCGAACTGATCGCGGTCAACCTGCAGCACGCGGGACATTATCCGATCCGGGCCTATAACGCCGAGCAGGCGCTGTCGCTGATGAGCGACGTGCTGCCCGACCTGGTACTGCTCGACTGGATGCTCCCGGGCAAGTCGGGCGCCACATTCGCCAAGGAGCTGCGCAACAACGACCGCACCAAGCAGATTCCGATCATCATGCTGACCGCGCGCAGCGAGGAACAGGACAAGGTGCTGGGGCTCGAGGCCGGGGCGGACGACTACGTCACCAAGCCGTTCTCCCCCAAGGAACTGCTGGCCCGCATCAAGGCGGTGTTGCGCCGCCGCGCCCCGCAGCTGACCGACGACGTGGTTGCCATCAACGGCCTGCGCCTAGACCCGGCCACGCACCGCGTCACCGGCCAGGACGAGAGCGGGATGATCAAGCTGGATCTTGGCCCCACCGAGTTCCGCCTTCTGCACTTCCTGATGACGCATCCGGAGCGTGTGCACAGCCGTTCGCAATTGCTGGACCAGGTCTGGGGCGATCACGTGTTCGTGGAAGAACGGACGGTCGACGTCCATATCAAGCGCTTGCGCGCCGCGCTGACCCCCGGCGGCTACAGCAATATGATCGAGACGGTGCGGGGCAGTGGATACCGCCTGGCGCGCGCGCCCGGCCACTGATACCAGGCGTGCCACGGTTTCGTTGACGTGGCACCTGTCGCCTGACGCCTGTTTCGTGGCACACTCCACCGCATTCCCCGCGGTCTTGCCGCCTGCCTGACCTTCTTCCCTCTTCATGAACGTCATCTGGGCCCGTTCGGCGGCCATCCTGATCTTCCTGGCCCTGGCTTCGGCCGGGCTGTATTTCCTCGCCGGTCCCGTGCCCGCGCTGGGCTTCATGTGTGCCGCGCTGCTGGGGCTGCTGCTCTACTACCTGTATCAGATCAACCGGCTGTGGAAAGTGCTGGACGCGCCGGCATACGGCGAGATCCCCAGCGCGCTCGGGCTGTGGGGCGAGGTGTATTACCGCCTGCACCGGCTGGTCAAACGCTGGCGTACCCAGGTGCTCCAGGTCGAGCAGCAGCACACCCGCTTTATCCAGGCCATCCAGGCCTCGCCCAACGGCGTGCTGATGCTCGACGACGCTGACCAGATCGAATGGTGCAACGACGTGGCCGAGCAGCACTTCGGCCTCAATGCGCGGCGGGATGTGCGCCAGCGCATTACCCACCTGCTCCGGCGTCCCGAATTCATCAAGTACCTGCAACTGCAGCGTTTCGACGATCCGCTGCTGATGCGCGACATGGGCGAGCACAAGCGCAGCGTGATCGCCGTGCAGATCCTGCCCTATGGCGAGAACCGCAAGCTGGTGCTGACGCACGACATCACCAAGCTGGAGAACACCGAGGCGATGCGCCGGGATTTCGTCGCCAACGTCTCGCACGAGCTGAAGACGCCCCTGACGGTGCTGACTGGCTTCCTGGAGACGGTGCGCGACCTGCCGGTAGCGGAACAGGACCGCAACCGCTATCTCGACATGATGCTGGTGCAGTCCATGCGCATGCAGCACCTGGTCGAGGACTTGCTGGTGCTGGCCAAGCTCGAAAGCGACGAGCTGCCGCCAAGCCTGGATCGCATCGACATGGCCGAACTGGTCGGCCACCTGGTGCACGACGCCGAGGCGTTGTCGCAAGGCGGCCATCAGGTCTCGGCGCAGATCGATCCGGCGGTCGTCATCCGCGGCGCGGAGCGCGAACTGCTGTCGGCGTTCGGCAACCTGGTTTCCAACGCGGTGCGCTATACGCCGGAGGGTGGGCGCATCAGCATGGCGTTGGTGTACGAGAACGAGCACGCCATCTTCTCGGTCAGCGATACGGGCCTGGGCATCGCCGCCGACCATATCCCACGTCTCACCGAGCGCTTCTACCGGATCGATCGCAGCCGCTCGCGCGATACCGGCGGCACCGGCCTGGGGCTTGCCATCGTCAAGCACGTGCTGTCGCGCCATCATGCCGACCTGCGCATCACCAGCGAGGTAGGTCGCGGCAGCGTGTTCCGCGTGGTGTTCCCGACCGATCGCAGCGGTTACGTGCCGGCCGCCGCGCCACAGCGGAGCCAGCCACCGCAGAAGGCGGCCTGACTACGGTCCGGACCTGCGTGGACTGGTTGGCAAGCGTCACTGCAGCCGCTGGGCGCAGCGCGCCAGGCGCGCCACGCCGCCAGTGCCTCAGCCGTTTGCGAACATGGCCAGCAAATCGAGCTGGCTGACGTGGGGCTGGCTGGACTTGGTGTGCTTGCGCGTATAGCTGCCGTCTTCCTGCATGATCCAGGCGGAAGCATTGTCGCGCAGGTGAACCCGCAGGCTCTCCTTGATCACGCGCGCCTTCAGCGCCGTGTCCAGTACGGGGAAGGCAACCTCGACCCGGCGGAACAGGTTGCGGTCCATCCAGTCCGCGCTGGACAGGTAGACCACTTCGGTGCCACCGGCCAGGAAGTAGTAGACCCGGTGATGTTCCAGGAAGCGCCCGACAATCGAGCGCACCGAGATATTTTCCGACATCCCCGGCACCCCCGGGCGCAGCGCGCACACGCCGCGGATGATCAGGTCGATCTTCACGCCGGCGCGTGACGCCTTGTACAGTTCGTCGATGATCGATGGCTCCAGCAGCGCGTTCATCTTGGCCATGATGTGCGAACGCTTGCCGGCGCGGGCATTGCGCGCTTCCGCGCGGATATGCTCGACCAGGTTGCTCTGCATGGTGAACGGCGACTGCCACAAGTGATTCAGCCGGATGGTGCCCGCGGTGCCGGTGAGCAGCTGGAACACGTGCTGGACGTCCTCGCAGATCCGCTCGTTGGCGGTGAGCAGGCCGAAGTCGGTGTACAGCCGCGCGGTGCGCGGATGGTAATTGCCGGTGCCCAGGTGCGCGTAGCGCCGCAGCTTGTACTCCTTGCTCTTGGCGCCGGCCAGTTCGCGCCGGACCATCAGCAGCATCTTGGCATGGCACTTGTGGCCGACCACCCCGTAGACCACATGCGCGCCGGCGGATTCGAGCCGCTCGGCCCAGTTGATATTGGTCTCTTCGTCAAAGCGGGCCAGCAGCTCCACCACGACCGTGACTTCCTTGCCGTTGCGGGCCGCCGTCATCAGTGCTTCCATCACCGGCGACTCGTTGCCGGTGCGATAGACGGTCTGCTTGATGGCCACCACTGCGGGATCGACGGCGGCCTGCTGCAGCAGGTCGAGCACCGAGCTGAAGCTCTCGTAGGGATGATGCAGCAACACGTCCTGCTGGCGGATCGCATCGAACATCGGCACGCCAGGCACAAACGCCTTGACCGGCGCCGGCACGTGGGGCGGGTACTTGAGGGAAGGGCGGTCGACCAGGTCGGGGATCTGCATCAGCCGCACCAGGTTGACGGGGCCGCTCACGCGGTAGACGTCCTGCTCGCCCAGGCCGGATTCGAGCAGCAGACGGCGCGCGATGGCCGGCGGTGTGTCGGAGGAGATTTCCAGGCGCACCGTGTCACCGAAGTGGCGGGTGGGCAACTCACCCTGCAGGGCTTCGCGCAGGTCCGTGATATCGTCTTCCGACACAAACAGGTCGGAGTTGCGGGTGACGCGGAACTGATAGCAGCCGATGACCTTGATGGCAGGGAACAGCTCATGCACGAAGCCTTGCATGAAGGACGACAGCAGCACAAAGCCGTAGGGATAGCCCGAGAGCGCCTCGGGCATCCGCACCATGCGCGGCAGTGCGCGCGGCGCCTGCACGATGGCCAGGTCGGCCTCCCGGCCGAAGGCATCCTTGCCCGACAGCTCAATGACGAAATTCAGGCTCTTGTTGAGCACCCGCGGGAAGGGGTGGGCGGGGTCCAGCGCGATCGGCGTCAGCACCGGACCGAGTTCGCGCACGAAGAAGCTGCGAGCCCATTCGCGTTGCGCCTCGTTCCAGGTGGCGGTCAGGTGAAAGTACACCCCTTCTTTTTCCAATAGGGGGAAAATCACGTTTTGCAGCATGTCATACTGCATCGCCACGAGCTTTTGCATGCGTTCCGTGACGATCTGGTATGCCTGCTGCAGGGAGAGCCCGTCGGGAGTGATCCCGGACGGGTTGTCGCGCATCTGCTCCTTCAGTCCGGCCATGCGGATCTCGAAGAACTCGTCCAGATTGCTTGATACGATACAAATGAACTTCAGGCGTTCCAGCAGCGGCACCGCGGCGTCGGCTGCCTGGGCCATCACGCGCGCATTGAATTCCAGAATGCCCAGTTCACGGTTGAGTAGTGTGCCGGGTGGGCTCGTCGACATTGGCATGACCTTCGTATGATAATGCGGCGACTTTTTCATATATCCATGTCAAATTGATGACAAAGTGATTTTGTCACGATACAGACATGATCAAGACATATTTTTCCTGCTTGGGCGTTTGAGTGGCGCCTGACCCAATCATTTGCGCCGCGGCTAGTGCGGCCCTTACCAACATTCCCCTACCGCGATGAACGAAAACCCTCGCTTGCTGGCCGCCGTCGATATGGGATCGAACAGCTTCCGCCTGATGATCGGACGGGTGGACGAGAGCCTGACCGCATCCGGCCCGGCCAGTCAGATTTTCCAGGTCGACGCGCTGCGCGAGCCGGTACGCCTTGCCGCCGGTCTCACGCCCGACAAGTACCTGGACCAACCGGCTCGCCGCCGCGGCATCGACGCGCTGCGGCGTTTCGGCGACCGCCTGCGCGACTTCTCCGCGGACCAGGTGCGCGCGGTGGCGACCAATACGCTGCGGGTGGCCAAGAACGCCTCGGAGTTCCTGATCGAGGCCGAGAATGCGCTGGGATTCCCGATCGAGGTGATTGCCGGGCGGGAAGAAGCGCGGCTGATCTACCTGGGCGCTTCGCACGATGCGCCGGCCTGCGCGGGCAACCGGCTGGTGGTGGACATCGGCGGCGGCTCGACCGAGTTCATCATCGGCAGCGGCTACTCGTCCAAGCTGATGGAGAGCCTGTACATTGGCTGCGTCTCGCACAGCCGGCAGTTTTTCCCCAGCGGCAACGTCGATGAATACGCGATGAAGCAGGCGGAACTGGCCGCGCGCCGGGAGATCCAGGTGCTGGTGCGCCAGTACCGTGCGGCTGGCTGGCAGCAGGCGGTGGGATCGTCCGGCACCGCGCGCGCGCTGGCCGAGCTGATCGAGCTCAACGGCATGAACGACAACCCGGCCGAACACGGCATCACCCGTGAAGGGCTGGAGCGTCTCAAGCGCGCGCTGGTCAAGGCCGAGAACGCCAACCGGGTCAAGCTGGTAGGGCTGAAGGCGGACCGCGTCCCCGTGCTGCCTGGCGGCCTGTCGATCATGCTCGGCGTGTTCGCCGAGCTCGATATCGATCGCATGGACGTCACCGACGGCGCGTTGCGCCTGGGCGTGCTGTACGACCTGCTGGGCCGCACGCACCACGAGGACATGCGCACCATCACGGTTGACCAGTTCATGCGGCGCTATGGGGTCGACCGCGCCCAGTCGCAGCGTGTGCGACAGGCCGCGCTGGGCTTGCTGGCGCAGTTTCCCGAGCCGCGCAATGAGCGCCGCGACGACAACCTGGCGTTGCTGGGCTGGGCCGGCGGGCTGCACGAGATCGGCATGACCATCTCGCACAGCGGCTACCACAAGCACTCGGCGTATATCGCCACCCACGCCGACATGCCGGGCTTCTCGAAGACCGACCAGGCACGGCTGGCGACGCTGCTGCTTGGGCATGCGGGCAAGCTGGGCAAGCTGTCCGGCAGCGGCAAGTTCCTGGACTGGCGCATGCTGTTCAGCCTGCGCCTGGCCTTCGTGCTATGCCGTCGCCGCGCCGACGAGCCGCTGCCGGAAATCATCGTAGGCCAACGCTCGGACGGGCTGGACGAAGGCTTCGAGGTCCGCTTGCCGAAGGACTGGATCGAAGCCAATCCGCTGGTGGAATACAGCCTGGCGCAGGAAGCCGATGAATGGGAACGGATCGGCAAGCGCTACAAGGTGGTCTACGCCTGAGCAAGACGCGGGGGCCAGCCGGAAGGCGGCCCCCGTTCAGGTATCCGGTGTTGCCTGCGCGAACGGCCGACGTTCGCGCAGGAACAGCCAGGCTCAGGCGCCGCGGTTCAGGCCGAGGAAGTGGCGTGCATAGCGGGGATTCATATCGTTCACCCGCAGCAGCGTCAGGAAGTCCGCGACGTTGAAATCGGGATCCCAGGCCGGCATGCCGCAAATACGCGCGCCGAGCCGCAAATACCCTTTGATCAGCGCCGGCGGCTCGACATCCAGCGTCTGGTTAAGCTCATCGATCGGCAATGGCAGCCGCGGGAACGCATGGTATTCGATCGGCGCCAGCGCACGCTCCGCGAAGACCCGGTAAAGGCTGGCCGCATAGTGGCCGCCATCGCTCATCGGCACGCTCGCGCATCCCAGCATCGACTCGATTCCCCAGCGCTGCAGGTACTCGCCAAGGCCGCCCCACAGCGCCATGATCACACTGCCCGAGCGGTAGTCGCGATGCACGCAGGAGCGGCCCAGTTCGACCATCTTGGGTTTGAGGTGGGCCAGGCGCACCAGGTCGAATTCCGATTCGGCATAGAGGCAGCCGATCCGCTTGGCCTGGTGCGGAGCCATTACGCGGTACGTGCCGACGACCTTGAGCGTGGCGAGGTCGCGCACGATCAGGTGGTCGCAATAGGCGTCGAACATATCCACGTCGAGTTCCGGCGTCGACGTGTTCAGCCTTGCGCCCATTTCTTCGGCGAAAACCTTGTAGCGCAGGCGCTGCGCCTCGACTACTTCATCCTGGTGGCGCGCCCACGCCACGCTGAAAGCAGGCTGCTCATGCTCTTGTTCATTTGCCTGTGCAGGTTGCTGGCGATGAAGACGCCTCCGCGCCGAATGGCCGGAGAGGCCATTGGGCAAGGAATCGAACAACGGCTGGGTGGGCGTCGGTAGCTCTCGCATCAGTATGTCCTTTCGGTGACGAAACTGTTGCGGTCGAATGTAGAGAGGGCGCGTGACAGTGCCGTGAAGCCGCCATGACGGTTCAGTGACGCGGGCCAGACAAGTGGCGGCTGCCTGGCCCGGGATGCCGCGCAGAGCGGGGGAGAGCCGGAAGAACCGGGAGAAGCGGAAGTGTTAGAGGAACTCCGGATTGACGACAGCGCGTAGCACCACCTGCGATTCGCTTTCGCGGGTGCGGCCCGACAGCCACCAGATACCGCTCTTGCGCACGCTCCAGTTCAATTCCGTGCCTGCCAGCAGCAGGCTGGCCAGCCTGCCGAGCCAGGGCTGGTGACCGACCAGGACAGTGTGCTCGGCGCCCTGCGGCCAGTCGACCGCGGCCAGCACCGAACTGACGTCCGCGCCTGGAGCGAGTTCGGGCAGTATCTCGGCGTTTTCACGCAGGGCGGCGGCGGTCTCGCGGGTGCGCAGCGCCGGGCTGCAGGCAACGCGCGTGCCGGCCGGGAGGTGGGCACGCAGCCAGGCTGCCGAGGCGTCCGCCTGCTTGTGGCCGCGCCTTGTCAGTGGGCGTTGCAGGTCGGCATTGCGGCTGAGGCCAAGCGCGCCGGGCAGTTCTTCGGCTTCGGCATGGCGCCAAAGGATCAGGTTCATGGGGGTGGGGTGCTTGCGCGAAAGGGATGGCTTGAGTATGGCTACGCCCGCCGGTGCGTGCAAGACGGRCAAACACCGGCCATGCGGGCTTGCAGCATCGCAAGCCCGGATGACGCCTATGTGACGAACGCATCATGCCGGCACGGGCGGAAACGCACGAGGGCAGCAGGGCGAGAGTGCCTGGAGGGCGAGGGACATGGGGCGCGCGAGTCAAATACCAGGCCTGAAGGAATCAGGCTGGCGTTGCCAGGGCAAGGCGATGCTTCCGGCAGGCCCGTGCGGATAGCAATGGCCAGATGTTTCCCGGGGCCGTACCGCCGCGATGCGGTGCCCTGGGTGCGCGCTTGACGCGACGCTCGCCGGCGGCGAGCGTGGAAGAAGATCAGGCTTTGTGGCGGAAGTTAATGCGGCCCTTGGTCAAGTCGTAGGGCGACATTTCCAGCGTCACGCGGTCACCGGCCAGGATCCGGATGCGGTGTTTCTGCATCTTGCCCGAAGCATAGGCCCAGATTTCCACGCCGTTTTCCAGCGTTACGCGGTAACGATTGTCCGGCAGGGCTTCCGAGACAACACCGCCAAATTCAATGAGTTCTTCCTTAGCCAATCTTCTTCCTTTACGGCAGCCTTGGGCTGCATGATTTAGGTAAATCCGGTGAGGCGAGCGCAGGCTTGCTGCCTGCCGACTCGCGAGGTCCGGGTGCCAGCAGTGACAAGCGCCGGCTTGCTTGGATGCGCCAAGGAGTTGCGGGAGGCAAGCTGACCCGGACCGGCACGGCCAAAGCGCGTGCAACGTGGTCCACGTTAGGGAATCGCCAGGGGGCGCGTCAGTGCCCGGCCGATTGCCTTGCCGGTTGCGGCCCGGAGAATGCGGCCGTCCTACCGTGATAGGCGCGGGGCGATGAAGCGGGCATGATGTTCCCGGTGGCTCGCCGATCTCGCCGATACTGCGCGGCAGTATAGCCCGCGGCTTGAATCGCAGATTTCGACGAGGGCGCCCGGTGACAGGGCATGCTGCATACACCCCGGGCTAACGCGCGATTATACCATGCCGGGGCGTCAAGGCATGATGCACCTGAGTGTGGCGCGTGGGTTTCCGGCGGCAAAAACACAAGGTATGGCCACGTATCGGACAAGGTGCGCCAGACTAGCCGAAAGTGGCAAAAACAGGACGAAAAAACAGGAGGAAAAAACAGGACGAAAAAAAGGCTTAGACCTTACGGTCTAAGCCTTTGATCATATTGCCAAATACTGGTCGGGGCGACATGATTCGAACATGCGACCCTCTGATCCCAAATCAGATGCGCTACCAGGCTGCGCTACGCCCCGAAGCGTCGGATTGTAGCGCGGCTGTGGGTCAGGGGTCAAACTTTACTTTGCTGCTTTTGCACCGGCCGCGCATGGCGCTGGCCGATGCCAGTGGCCGTAACGCCGTAATCGATAGGCAAGGTTCGCTTGACTTGGTCGCAAGCGCTGACATAATCCGCACACCGCAGCGGCCAGAACCCGCGCCCGGTCAGGCGCCAGGGGAGGCGTGCCACCTGCGGGACTGGCGCTAAGCATGAAAACAAGAGTGCCCTCGCCACGATCGCGAGGCTCAGCCCCTGTCCGTCGGGGCGCCTGAAGACGGTCAGATGCGTAAAAGAAAATATGGCGCAAACCTTGGGTCCGCGCGGATCCCAAGGCGCAAGGCGGCGTGACGGAGCGCCGCCTGCCAGGTTGGACGGGGAAATCATGTTTCAGTCGCAGATTAGTTTGCTGGTCGCGGGCCTGTTCGGGCTGCAGATGGCAGTGGTGTTCGCTGTCTTGCTGCGCGCTCCGGGTATGAGCCGCGCGGGTTTGAATTCCTGGGTGGCAGGCGGCCTGCTGGTGACCGCTGCCACGGTCTTGCTCGCCGCGCGCGACGCTCTGCCGGAATGGCTTACGCTCAATCTGGTGGACCTGGTGGTGACGGCGGCCTTGTCCTTGATGGTGCATGGCACGCGCCTTTTCTTCGGCAGGCCCGGGCGCGCGGGCTCGCTCAGCCTGCTGAATCTTGCGGTGCTGGCTGGTGCGGTCTACTTCGAATGGTCCGGCAAGCCGGCAGCGGGGCCGGAACTGCCCTTCGCCCTGGCCAACATCTATCTCCCGCTCGCGTTGCTGCGCATCGTGGTGCCGCAAGTGCCGGCCAGGCGCGRCATCGGCCGGCTGGCGGCGCTGTCGCTCGGATTGATCGCGGTCGCTTGCGCGGGCATGGGCGTCTATCAAGCCGCCGACCTGACGCTGCTTCCCGCCGGGCTGGCCTGGATGGCGCAGCGGCCGCCGCAGGAAACGTTCATTATCCTGCACGCCTTTGGCATCGTCAGCCTGTCGGTCAGCTTCGCGCTGCTGGCTCACGATAGCCTGCGCCGCCGGATCGAGCTGCGCGCCAGCTACGACGATCTTACCGATGTGCTGACGCGCGGCGCTTACTGGGAAGCGCTGGAAGAAGCCTGCCAGCAGGCGGAACGCCAGCAACGTCCGCTGACCGTGGCCTTTATCGATCTTGATCATTTCAAGGCCATCAACGATCTCTACGGCCATCTTGCCGGTGACAGCGTGCTGCGCCACTTCGGCGGCCTGCTGCGCAAGACGATGCGCGCGGGCGATTTCATCGGCCGCCTGGGTGGGGAAGAGTTCGGCATTGTGATGCCCGGCACGCCGCTGGACCACGGACGGGCGATCAGCCTGCGGCTCAACACGCTGGTGCGCGCCACGCCGTGCCCGTCCGAGCCGGATGCAATTTCCTACACGGCGAGCATCGGCATGGCCGAGCGGTTGCCGGGCGAGGGCGCGGATGCGCTGATGCGCCGCGCCGACAATGCCCTCTACGACGCCAAGACCATGGGCCGGAATTGCGTGTCCACGCAGCCGGTCGAGCGCCTTGCCGGCAGGACAACGCCGCCGCGCATTCGGATTCCGCAGGCCTCGTGACGGTGCCGGCGCAGCGCGCCGTGTCCGGGCGGTAGGATAGGCTGCGGCTCTGAGGTAGAATACCGGGCTTCATATCGGTAGTCTTCAGCCGTTTTCTCCTCTCCGCCCTTAGCTCAGTCGGATAGAGCACTCGCCTTCTAAGCGAGCGGTCACACGTTCGAATCGTGTAGGGCGGGCCAAGCTTTCCCCGTTTCGCCTGCAGGGCCACGACAGTACCTTTGCCGGCCTGCCACGCCTCGACGTTATAGGGGCCTATATGTGCATAGTCGTCGTCCAGGTTGGCTAGCGTTATACACAGCCGGCATGCGGTTTTGTGCCTCCCCCCGCCTCCCCCCTCCTCACGGGTGGGGCCAGGCTTGCAGGCAACACCTATGCTCATTCCAAGGACAGCGGCGTAAGCCTGAACTCACGGCCGACACGCAGATGCCGCAGCTTGCGCATGGCAGATGCCCACTAGCTGTCCATGGCAACAGGCGCGAGCATTCAGGGAGCAGGAAGTGAAGCCCGGACAGAAATCACTGCGCGCAATGGTGGACAAATGGATTGGTGGCATACCGAGCCGTGTCACCCACATAGGACGTGCGAATTCGAACGGCCAGCGCTATGCCCATGTCGAGGTGGTCGGGCGCACGGATGCAGGTATCTATTTTTTCCGGCACGCTGATGGCTCCTGGGGTGTTTTTCCCGCTAATGGTAGTGATGCATTGACAGCCGGTTAGCAGGCAAGTCCCTTGGGTTTCAATGCGGGGCTCGTGCCGCACGAAGCGACCAGGCGACTGTCTGGCGGCCTCCCGGAGCCTGCTTGGGTGGACGCGTCTCATCGGCATCGCGAATCGGCCATCGCGCTGGCGTCTCCCAGCGAGCGGTCGCACGTTCGAATCGTGTAGGGCAGACCATCTTCTACCTGCATCCCACCACAAGTCCGGATTATGATTCCTGGGTTGAGCCGCGGTTCAGGTTGCCGCCTCGTATGCCGCATTGCTTACTGCGATCATCGAGATCTCCCCATGGCAAATTCTCCGGCAGGCGGTTCCAGCAAGGTGCAACACTGGCTTGCCGGGGGCGCCTGCCTGCTGGTGCTGGCCGCCGCTGCCCGCCATGCCTTGTTCCTGGCGGTCGAGCGCAGTGCGTTCGAACCCAAGCCGGCCGGTTCGGCCTATGCCGTTACCCCCGACCACCTGGGCGTCGCGTCACGCCAGTTCGCATTTTCCAGCGGTGAGCGCGCATTGCGCGCCTCTTGCGTATCGGCRCAGGCAGCCGAAGCGCCTGCCGTGCTGATCTACCATGGCGACGAGGAGAACCTGTCCGACTGGGCCAGCGCCCAGGTGTTGCTTTACCACAACGGTATTTCTTCCTGCGTGTTCGACTACAGCGGCTACGGCGCCAGCGGCGGCAAGCCCAGTGTGCTCAACCTGCGTGAAGATGGGGTGGCAGCTTACAAGCAGTTCCTTGCCGCCACGCCGTTGTCCGCCCGGCGCTATGTGATGGGATTCTCGCTGGGATCGGGGGTGCTGCTGGACGTGATCTCCGCTCTGCGCCCGGCACCGGCTGGCCTGGTGATCGCTGCCGGCTTTACGTCCGCGCGCGAGGCGGCGGTCGTGACAGGGCGGGTGCCGGCGTGGATGGCGTGGCTGCTGCCCGAGCCGTGGGACAACGAGGACCAACTGCGCAATTCGCGGTTGCCGCTGTTGCTTGTGCACAGCCGCACGGATGAGTTGATTCCCTTTGCCTATGCCGAGCGGCTGGAGCGCGCCGCCCGTGGTCCGCGGCGACTGGTGGCGCTGCCGGCGTTGTCGCACAATGCGGCAATCGAACCGGAGCGCGAGGACGCCTTCTGGGCACCGATCGTTGCCTATCTGCGCTCGGGTCACCTGCCCGGACCGGGTGCCAGTTAGCCGCCAGCCTGTCGCGCGCGCACTAAAAAGGGGCGCCGGCCAAGGCCGGGCGCCCCTCTTTGGCAATGTCCGGCCGCGACACGCGGCCGCACCGGGATTACGCTTCCTCGGGCAGGCTCGCTCCCACCGTATTGAAGCCGGCGTCGACGTAGGTAATCTCGCCGGTCACGCCGCTGGACAGGTCGGACAGCAGGAACGCGGCCACGTTGCCCACCTCATCGATGGTCACGTTGCGGCGCAGCGGGGCCGCTTCCTCGATATGGCCCAGCAGCTTGCCGAAGCCCTTGATGCCGGAGGCGGCCAGGGTCTTGATCGGACCCGCCGAGATACCGTTGGCACGGATGCCGCGCGGACCGACCGAAGCGGCCAGGTAGCGCACGCTGGCTTCCAGCGAGGCCTTGGCCAGGCCCATGGTGTTGTAGTTCGGGACCACGCGCTCCGCGCCGAGATAGGTCAGCGTCAGCAACGAGGCCTTGTCCGACAGCATGGGCAGGGCGGCCTTGGCCAGGGCCGGGAAGCTGTAGGCGGAAATGTCGTGCGCCACGCGGAAGGATTCGCGCGAGAGGCCCTCGAGGAAGTCGCCGGCGATGGCTTCGCGCGGCGCGAAGCCGATCGAGTGCACCAGCCCGTCGAGCTTGTCCCAGCGCTGGCCCAGCGCAGCGAACGTGGCGGCGATCTGCTCGTCGCTGCCGACATCGCATTCGAACACCAGGCTGCTGCCGAATTCCTTGGCAAAGTCGTTGATGCGGTCCTTGAATCGCTCGCCGACATAAGTGAAGGCGAGCTCGGCGCCTTCGCGCTTGCAAGCCGATGCGATCCCGTAGGCAATCGAGCGGTTGGACAGCAAGCCGGTAATCAGGATTCGCTTGCCTGCGAGAAATCCCATAACTTCTCCAATGATGTTCGAGGTGGACGGGCACGGTTCGTGCAATCGCGTCCGGGTTGCTGCGCGCGCCGCGGTGGCTGCTTTTCAGCAGGCTGACGGCCGGCAAACCAGCGGTGTGGCGTACTGGAATGTCCGGATGGCTGGGTGCCGGCCGAACCCATGTAAAATTGTCTCATAACTTGACCGCGCCGCCGACGGACGCGGCCGAATCCGATTAAGGTGGAGGGACCCAACCGGATGTATATTCGCGCACGTAGACCGCTTCAGGCGGCATGGCAGCGCTTGCGCAGGCTTGCGGCGCTCGGCGTTGGACTGGCAGCCCTGTGTGCCGCGGGTTTTCCCTTATCCGCCGACGCGGCCCATGGCTTCGCGCAATATGGCGGCCTCAAGTATCCCGCCGACTTCAACCATTTCGACTACGTCAATCCGGACGCGCCACGCGGCGGTACGCTGACGCTCGCCAATCCGGACCGCCGCACCAGCTTCGACAAGTTCAACCCGTTTACGCTCAAGGGCACTTCCGCCCCCGGCGTGAACTCGCTGATGTTCGAATCCCTGCTGATCCCCAGCGCCGACGAAACCGCCAGCGCCTATGGCTTGCTGGCCGAGGACGTGGCCGTGGCGCCGGACGAGTTGTCCGTCACTTTCCGCATCCGGCCGCAGGCGCGCTTCAGCAACGGCGATCCGGTGCTGGCCAGCGACGTCAAGTATTCCTACGACATGCTGATGAGCAAGGCATCCAGCCCCGGCTACCGCAGCATGTGCACCGATGTGAAAGCCGTCACGGTGGTCGATCCGCGCACGGTGCGCTTCGATTTCAAGCAGCGCAACGTCGAGCTGCCGCTGATTGTCGGCTCGCTGCCGGTCTTCTCGAAGAAATGGACCGCCACGGTACCGTTCGACAAGCTGACCTTCGAGGATCCCGTGGCCAGCGGTCCCTACCTGATCGAGCGCTACGATGCCGGGCGAGGGATCAGTTTCAAGCGTAATCCGGCCTATTGGGGCAATGACCTCGCGGTGCGCCGCGGCACGTACAACTTCGAGCGCGTGGTCTACCGGCTGTACAAGGACGAGACCGCCAAGCTCGAGGCCTTCAAGGCCGGTGAGTTCGACGCCATCGTCGAGTACAAGGCCAAGAGCTGGGCCAAGAGTTACGAAGGCAAGCGCTTTAGCGAAGGCGAATTGTTCAAGACCGATTTTCCGCATCGCAACGGAGCCGGCATGCAAGGCTTCGTCATGAATATGCGCAAGCCGATGTTCCAGGACGAGCGGGTCAGGCAAGCCCTGATCCTGGCGCTGGACTTCGAGTGGCTGAACCGCCAGCTCTTCTACGGCGCCTATCGCCGCCTCGATAGCTGGTTCTCGAACAGCGAACTCGCGGCCAGTGCCACCTTCGACGGCCGCCCAGGCCCCGGCGAGCTCGCGTTGCTGGAGCCGCTGCGCGCGCAGCTGCCGCCCGAGGTCTTCGGACCCATCGTGACGCAGCCCACCACCAATCCGCCGCGCTCCCTGCGCGACAACCTGCGCGATGCGCGCCGCCTGCTGGCGCAGGCCGGCTGGACCTACGCCGATGGTGCGCTGCGCAATGCCAAGGGCGAGCCTTTCGTCTTCGAGTTCCTCGACGACGGCGGCGCCATGAGCCGCGTCATCACCACCTATGTCCGCAACCTGGAAAAGCTGGGCATCCAGGTGAACCAGCGCACCACCGACTTCGCGCTGTACCAGAAGCGGCTCGAAGATTTCGATTTCGATATGGTGTCGATCCGCTTCCCGGATTCGCAGAGTCCAGGCAACGAACTGCGCGACCGCTTCAACAGCGAAGCCGCCGGCATGCCCGGCTCGGACAATTTGTTCGGCCTGAAATCGCCGGCGATCGACCAGCTGGTGGACAATGTCCTGCACGCCCATACGCGTGAAGAACTGGTCAATGCCGGGCGCGCGCTGGACCGCGTGCTGATGCATGGCTATTACATCGTGCCCAACTGGTTTAGCGCTTCGCACCGGGTGGCGTATCGTAAAGAGCTGGTTTATCCGCAGCGCCTGCCGTACTACTACACGGCCGAAGGCTGGATACTGAGCAACTGGTGGCGTGCCGACGCAAAACCGGCCGCCCAATAAGCGCGACAAGGAAACGAGATGCTCGCCTATCTGCTCAAGCGCGTATTGCTGATGATCCCGACCCTGATCGGTGTCATCACCCTGACCTTCGTGGTGATCCAGTTCGTGCCGGGGGGGCCGGTCGAACAGATGATGCTGGAACTCAAGGGCAGGGGAGGCGGTGGTGGGGAGGCCAGCGGCGGCGGCGCGGAATACCGCGGCCGGCGCGGCGTGGACCCCGAGAAGATCAAGGAGATCCAGGCCCTGTACGGTTTCGACAAGCCGCCGCTGGAGCGCTATTTCATGATGCTCAAGCGCTTTGCCAAGTTCGACCTGGGGGAGAGCTACTTCCAGCACCGCAGCGTGTGGGAACTGGTGAAGTCAAAGATGCCGGTTTCCGTCAGCCTGGGTTTGTGGACCTTCTTCCTGACCTACCTGATATCGGTGCCGCTCGGCATCTCCAAGGCGATCCGGGCGGGCAGCCGCTTCGATGTGGTGACCAGCATGGTGGTGCTGGTGGGCTATGCCATTCCCGGCTTCGTGCTGGGTGTGCTGCTGCTGGTGCTGTTTGGCGGCGGCACCTTTGTGCAGTGGTTCCCGCTGCGCGGTCTCACGTCGGACAACTGGGACCAGCTCTCGCTGATGGGCAAGGTGATGGATTACCTGTGGCACCTGGTGCTGCCGATCACCGCGTCGGTGGTGGGCAGTTTCGCCGTGGTCACCATGCTGACCAAGAATGCTTTCCTGGAAGAGATTCGCAAGCAATACGTGCTGACCGCCCGCGCCAAGGGGCTGGCGGAGCGGCGCGTGCTATGGAAGCACGTGTTCCGCAATGCGCTGATCCCGCTCGTGACCGGCTTCCCGGGGGCCTTTATCGGTGCCTTCTTCACGGGCTCGCTGCTGATCGAGACCCTGTTCTCACTTGACGGGCTCGGCCTGCTGTCCTACGAGGCCGTGCTGCGGCGGGATTACCCTGTCGTGCTGGGTACCCTCTACCTGTTCACGCTGATCGGCCTGGTGACCCGGCTGGTCTCCGATGTCTGCTATGTGATGGTCGACCCGCGCATCCACTTCGAGGCGGTGCACCGATGAAATTCCACACCCACACGCTGCCCAACGGGCTGCCGCATTCGCCCTCGCCGCGCCAGCGCGCCTGGCAGCGCTTTCGCCGCAATCGCCTCGGCTACTGGAGCCTGATCCTCTTCGTCGCCATCTTCCTGCTCAGCCTGGTTGCCGAGACCTTGTCCAGCGACAGGCCGCTGGTGGTGAAGTACAAGGGCGAATGGTATTTCCCCATCGTCAAGAGCTACCCGGAGACCACCTTCGACGGGGACTTTCCCACCCAGGCGGACTACCTCGATCCCTTTATCAGCAATCGCATCACCAGCAATGGCAATTTCGCGATCTTTCCGCCCAATCGCTATTCCTACGACTCGATCAACTATTTCTCCAAGGAACCCAATCCGGCGCCGCCTTCCGCGGAGAACTGGCTAGGTACCGACGACCGCGGGCGAGACGTGCTGGCACGGCTGCTCTATGGCTTTCGCGTCTCCGTGCTGTTCAGCCTGGCGCTGACCTTGATCGGCGTGGTGATCGGCACCTTGACGGGCGCCCTGATGGGCTTCTTCGGCGGGCGCTTCGACCTGATTTCCCAGCGCGCGATCGAGATCTGGAGTTCGATGCCCGAGCTCTACCTGCTGATCATCTTTGCCTCGATCTTCACGCCAAGCCTGGCGCTGCTGATCATCCTGCTCTCGCTGTTCGGCTGGATGGGCTTGTCCGACTATGTGCGCGCCGAGTTCTATCGCAACCGCTCGCTCGACTACGTGAAGGCGGCACGGGCGCTCGGCCTTTCCAACGTTCAGATCATGTGGCGCCACATCCTGCCCAACAGCCTGACGCCCGTCATCACTTTCCTGCCGTTTCGCATGAGCGCCGCCATCCTGGCCCTGACCAGCCTCGACTTCCTTGGCCTGGGCGTGCCGCCCACCACCCCTAGCCTGGGCGAACTGCTGGCGCAGGGCAAGGCCAACCTCGACGCCTGGTGGATTTCCCTGTCGACCTTTGCCGTGCTGGTGGTGACCCTGCTGCTGCTGACCTTCATGGGCGACGCGCTGCGCGACGCCTTCGATACGCGCCTTGGGCTGGCCCAGCTACGCGGCCGGGTCGAGCCGAAGGCGCCAGCGGGCTCGCCCGCGGCCGAGGTGACGCCATGAGCGCGTTGCCGCAAGCCAGTATTGTGGATCGTATGCAAGCGACGCAAGCCAAAGGGGGGGCAAGCGGCCCTCTGATGTGCATCGACCGCTTGTCGGTCACCTTCGGCCACGGCGAGCATGCCACGAGGGCGGTGCGCGATGTCAGCTTCGACCTGCGCGCGGGCGAACGCTTTGCGCTGGTGGGAGAATCCGGCTCGGGCAAGACCGTTACCGCGTTGGCCATGCTGCGCCTGGTGGATGATGGGCGTTACCAGGGCGCGGTGCGCTTCGAAGGACGCGACTTGCTCAAGGTGTCGGAGCGCGAGATGCGGGGCATACGCGGCGGCGATATCGCGATGATCTTCCAGGAGCCGATGACCGCGCTCAACCCGCTCTACACGATCGGCAACCAGATCGTGGAGACGCTGGCGCTGCATGAGGGCCTGGATCGGCGCGCCGCGCGCGAGCGCGCCATCGCGCTGCTCGAGCGCACCGGCATCAGCGACGCGGCGCACCGTTTCGACAGTTTTCCCCACCAGTTGTCGGGCGGCCAGCGCCAGCGCGCCATGATCGCCATGGCGCTGGCCTGCCGCCCCAAGCTGCTGCTGGCCGACGAGCCCACCACGGCCCTCGACGTCACCATCCGCGTGCAGATCCTCGAACTGCTGCGCGACCTGCAGGCCGAGTTCGGCATGGCCGTCATGCTGATCACGCACGATCTCAACCTGGTGCGGGCCTTCGCCCAGCGCGTGGGCGTGATGGAGAAGGGCGTGCTGGTCGAAGTGGGCGAGACCACCAGCGTGTTCGCCGCGCCCCAGCATCCCTATACCCGCAAGCTGATTGACAGCCGGCCGCGCCGCGAGGTGCTGCCGCTGGTGCCGCTGGCGCCGGTGCTGCTGGAGTCGCGCGGCTTGTGCGTGAACTATGCGCGCAAGCGCCGCGGGATGGCCGGCTGGCTCGGCCGCGATCAGTTCGCCGCGGTCAAGGGCGTGGACTTTTCGCTGCGCGAGGGCGAGACGATCGGCATCGTGGGCGAATCCGGTTCCGGCAAGACTACGCTCGCCCACGCCGTGCTGAACCTGCAGCGCCGCAGCGCCGGCGATATCCAGTTCCTCGGCAAGAGCCTGGACGAAGTCTCGCGGCGTGAGCGCAGCCTCTTGCGCTCACGGTTGCAGGTGGTGTTCCAGGACCCGTTCGGTTCGCTCTCGCCGCGCATGACCATCGAGCAGATCGTGGGGGAAGGCCTGGCGCTGCACCAGCCGGGCCTGTCGCGCGACGCCATGCGGCAGCGCGTTACCGAGGCACTGCGCGAGGTGGGGATGGACCGCACGGCCCTGGGGCGGTATCCCCACGAGTTCTCCGGCGGGCAGCGCCAGCGCGTGGCGATCGCGCGCGTGCTGATCCTCAAGCCGCAGGTCCTGGTGCTCGATGAGCCGACCTCGGCGCTCGATGTCTCCATCCAGCAGCAGGTGCTGGCGCTGCTGTCGCAACTGCAGCGCAAGTACAACCTGAGCTATCTCTTTATCAGCCACGACCTCGCGGTGATCCGCGCCATGGCGCACCGGGTCATCGTGATGAAGTCCGGCGAGGTGGTGGAGGCGGGGGACACCGAGGTCGTGCTGGGTGATCCGCAGCACCCATACACCCGCAAGCTGATGATCGCGGCCGAAATTGGTGCAAGCGATCCCGTCCCGCCGCAAATTGGTGCGGCCGAACTCAGGGTGTCACCCGATTGACTTGATGCTGACATAATCAAACCGAGAAACCTTCTGCGGTTCTCGGTGTATAGCCTTGATTACAAAGCACTTTATCTGAACTTTGTAACGTACTTTGACTTGTGGATAGCAACCTTATACCATCCGGCGAGAACTAATTTCGCGGGTGGTTCGCGCGTCGCTTATGGGCAGCGCAGGTGGTTTGCGCCACTTGGCGCGCTTTTTGCGTGCGATCCATCCCATTGATTTCAAGCCCGCCCCGGTGTGTGTCCCCGGGCACGGCCAAGAACGATTCATCAGGAGAACCAATGCAGCGAACGGTGCTTCATTCCCTGGCGCGCGCCGCCGTAGGAATAGCCATTGCCTGCGGTGCCACTCTATCGAATGGAGTGCTGGCTGACACGGTCTTCAAGGATCCTGACGCCCGCATCGACGCACGTGCCGAACTGAGCGCGGAGCCGCATCCGGAAGGCAAGCGCGGCCTGCTCTCGTCGGTCATGAATTCCACCAGCCATGTGGCCAGCAAGGCCGGAGATCTGGTCATGAATGCCCTTGGGCTGATCGGCGTGCGTTACCGCTTCGGCGGCAACAGCCCCGAATCCGGCCTCGATTGCAGCGGCTTTGTCCGCTACGTGTTCAACGACACCTTCGGCTTCGTGCTGCCGCGCCGCTCGGTCGAGATGAGCCAGGTCGGCACCACCGTGGCCACCAATGACCTGCGCCCTGGCGACCTGGTGTTCTTCAACACCATGCGCCACACGTTCTCGCATGTCGGCATCTATATCGGCGACAACAAGTTCGTGCACGCCCCGTCCACCGGCAGCAAGATTCGTGTCGACGACATGCGTGCCTCGTACTGGGTGACGCGCTACAACGGCGCGCGCCGCATCGACGACAAGCCGCAGGACAGCGGCAGCGTCAACAACCTGGGCAATATGGTCGAGACGCTCAAGCGCTACGATCCCAACGCAGGCGGCGGCCGTCCGCTCTACGGCGGCTGAGGCACAGGCGGACCCTGGTCCGCGCTGGTCAAGGAAAAAGGACTGCGGAGCAGTCCTTTTTCCGTTCGTGCTGCCTGTGCCGGGCCGTCGTTATTGCGCAGCCACCGTCCCGGTGGGCCGCAATCGTGCCTGGGCCAGCTTGTCGCGCAGGCTTGCCATGACCGCGTAGGCCGCTTGCTCGCCGGCCAGGATGGCGCGGTTGCGCGAGTTGAAGTCGCTGCCGCCCATGTCCGGCAGGTCGGGGCGGATCACCACGTCGGCCCGCGCCAGCGCCATCTTGCTGATCGTCTGCCCCATGATGGCGGTGGTCTGCAGCAATACGCCGCTCTGGCCGCCGTTCTTCTGGCTGGACGGCTCGGCTGAGATATTCACCGCGATCACGAAGTCCGCACCCATGGTGCGCGCCGAATCGACCGGTACGGGCTCGACCAGTCCTCCGTCCACATAGTCATGCCCCTGGATCGAAACCGGCTGGAACACCCCCGGCACGCTGCTCGATGCCCGCACCGCCTGGCCGGTGTTGCCGCGCCGGAACAGGATGCCCTGGCCGGTCTTGAGGTCGGTGGCAACGATGCCCAGCGGCAGCTTCATGGCCTCGATGGGGCGATTGCCAATCAGCCGGTTCACATAATTCTGCAGCGCCTCGCCCTTGAGCCAGCCGCCGAAGCGGGTGCCGAAGGGCAGGGCCCAGTCGGCGATGGTGGCTTCGTCCATGGTCAGCGCCAGCTTGTTGAGCTGGAATCCGGTCATGCCCGATGCATAAAGCGCCGCCACCACCGCGCCCGCGCTGGTGCCGGTAACGAGGTCCGGATGGATGCCCTGGGCTTCGAGCGCCTTGATCACCCCGATATGCGCGAAGCCGCGCGCGGCGCCGCCGCCGAGCGCGAGGCCGATCCTGATGGGGCGTGGCGGCGCCGTGGGTGCCACTGCCGGGGCTTCCGGCTGCGCGGTGAGGGTGCCGGGCCTGGGGCCAAAGGAACAGGCTGCCAGCAGTGCTGCCGCGCCGGCGCCAAGGAAGTTGCGTCGTTGCATGAAGGAATCGTGGGTGGGGAATGGCGCAGTCGTCACAGTCGGCGCAGGTGGCTGCATCAATGTGCCGCCCACGCCGGCCGCGCGTCCCGCGCGACAGCAGTCAGACCGGGCAGAGCATAAATGATTCCGCGCGGCTGGGCATTCCCGCGCGAAGCGGGGCGGCCGGGCGCCCCCTGCTTGCTATAATGCGGCGATCCTACACCCAGGCCTGCGCGCATTCGTGCGCGGGCTTTTTTGTTTCATTCCTCTATGACACAACGCGTCCGCACCCGCTTTGCGCCGAGCCCGACCGGCTTCATTCACCTCGGCAATATTCGCTCCGCGCTCTATCCCTGGGCTTATGCACGCCGCATGAAGGGTGATTTCATCCTGCGCATCGAAGATACGGACGTCGAGCGTTCCTCGCAGGAGTCGGTCGACGTGATCCTGGAAGGCATGGCCTGGCTCGACCTCGATATCGATGAAGGCCCCTTCTACCAGATGCAGCGCATGGACCGCTATCGCGAAGTGGTCAAGCAGATGCTGGACAGCGAGCTGGCCTATCCCTGCTATATGAGCACGGAGGAACTGGATGCCCTGCGCGACGCACAGCGCGAGCGCGGCGAGAAGCCGCGCTACAACGGTTTCTGGCGCCCCGAGCCGGGCAAGGTCCTGCCGGAGCCGCCGGCTGGCGTGCAGCCGGTGATCCGCTTCAAGAATCCCATTGGCGGCAGCGTGGTGTGGGACGACGCGGTCAAGGGCCGGATCGAGATCTCCAACGACGAACTGGACGACCTGGTGATCGCCCGTCCCGACGGCACCCCGACCTATAACTTCTGCGTGGTGATCGACGACCTGGATATGCGGATCACGCACGTGATCCGCGGCGACGACCACGTCAACAACACCCCGCGCCAGATCAACATCATCCGCGCGCTGGGCGGGACGACGCCCGTCTATGCCCACTTGCCGACCGTGCTCAACGAGCAGGGCGAGAAAATGAGCAAGCGCCATGGGGCCATGCCCGTGACGGGCTACCGCGATGAAGGCTACCTGCCTGAAGCCGTGCTCAACTACCTGGCACGCCTGGGCTGGGCGCATGGCGACGCAGAGATCTTCTCGCGCGAGCAGTTCGTCGAGTGGTTCGACCTGGAGCACCTGGGCAAGTCGCCGGCGCAGTACAACCCGGAGAAGCTGGCCTGGCTCAACAACCACTACATCAAGGTGGGCGACAACGCGCGCCTGGCGGGGCTGACCCAGCCATTCATCGAAGCGCTGGGCGGCAAGGTGGAGGGAGCGAGCCTGGAAGGCGTGATCGGGCTGGTGAAGGACCGCGCCAATACCCTGAAGGACGTGGCGCAGGCGGCGATGCTGTTCTATCGCGGCGAGCCGCAGCCGGATCCGGCGCTCAAGGCCGAGCATCTCACTGCCGAGATTCAGCCGGCACTGCAGGCCTTGGCCGCACGGCTGGCGGCCCTGACGGAGTGGCGGCGGGAGGACATCAGCGCGGCGTTCAAGGCCGTGCTGGCGGAATTCGGCCTGAAGATGCCCAAGCTGGCCATGCCGGTGCGCCTGCTGGTGGCAGGGCAGTTGCAGACCCCCGCCATCGACGCGGTGTTGGAGCTGTTCGGGCGCGATACCGTGCTGCGCCGCATCCAGGCCGGGCTCGCGTAAGAAATTTTGCAAAAAGTCCTGGCAGGGGCTTGCGCTTCCGCCAGGATTTAAGCATAATCTCGTTCTCCCTGCAGCGCGGACGAAAACCAAGCGGGCTTAACGGATGGAAGCGATAAGTAGTTATCCCGCAGTAATGCGGATCGCAGAAAAAGTTAAAAAGGGGTTGTCGAAGAGCAGGGTTGTTTATACAATCTTGTTTTTCGCCGAAACAACGGCGAAAAACGGCAGCGGCAGTAACGAAGTACCATGGGGCTATAGCTCAGCTGGGAGAGCGCTTGCATGGCATGCAAGAGGTCAGCGGTTCGATCCCGCTTAGCTCCACCAAAATGCCGGAAGTTTCGAGTGTGGTAAATCGAGGCTTCCAGTGTGGCGAAGACCTGGTTATCCAGGTATTTGCCGCGCAAGACGGAACAGGTTGAAAGCCAGGTTCTGTCCCCTTCGTCTAGAGGCCTAGGACATCACCCTTTCACGGTGAGTACAGGGGTTCGAATCCCCTAGGGGACGCCAAATAACGAACGTAACCAAACGTTCGGTCTGTCGTCGGGAGCTTTT
>NZ_JBFTQG010000029.1:0-84134 GCF_056398885.1 Cupriavidus sp. 01T418 | reverse complement strand
CCAGGCGTTGCAGAACGCTTTTGAGACGGCGCATGCCGACACCATCCAGTACTTCGTGTTCGACCTCCCGTTCTACGCCGGCCATGACCTGCGCAAGGTTGCGCTGGCGGAACGGCGCGCGCTGCTGCGCCGCCTGTTCGAAAGCAATACGGCACCGCGGCTGCGCTTCAGCGAGGAATTCGAAGCAAGTGCCAACGACATGCTGGAGGCGGCCTGCCGCATGAAGCTGGAGGGCGTCATCGGCAAACGCGCCGACGCGCCTTATGTCAGCGCGCGCACCAATACCTGGATCAAGCTCAAGTGCACGCTGCGCCAGGAATTCGTGGTGGGCGGCTTTACCGACCCAAAGGGCAGCCGCCAGGGCATCGGTGCGTTGCTGCTTGGCATTCACGATGCCAGCGGCCAGCTGCGCTACGCGGGCAACGTCGGCACCGGCTTCGACACCCGTACGCTCGGCAACCTGCGCACGCAACTGAATGCGCTACGGGCGGACAAGCCGCCGTTCCATGCGCTGCCCGCGTCGGTGAAAGGACATTGGGTGCGACCAAAACTGGTGGCCGAAGTATCGTTCGGCTCCTGGACGCGCGAAGGGCGCGTGCGGCATTCCGTGTTCCACGGGCTGCGCACCGACAAGCCCGCGGGCAGCATAGCGGTCGAACAGGCCAGGGAGCCGGCTGGCGCGAGGGGCGGCAAGGGAAAGCGCACCCCCGCGGTCGGCAAGGTGGCGATCAGCCACGCCGATCGCGTGATCGACGAATCAACCGGCATCACCAAGGGCGAGCTGGTTCGCTACTACGACCGCGTCGCACCGCTGATGCTGCCGCACCTGCGCGGACGCCCAATCGCCTTGGTGCGCGCACCGGCCGGCGTGCACGGGCAACAGTTCTTCCAGCGGCACGGCGACACACTGCAGGTCGAAGGGATCAACATGTTGAACGCAAGCTTGTGGCCTGGGCATCCGGCGCTGCTGGAGATCGTGTCGGCACCGGGACTGATTGCGGCGGCGCAGCTCAATGTCGTGGAGTTCCACACGTGGAATGCGAACAAGCGCAGCATCGACAAGCCGAACCGCATCATCTTCGATCTCGACCCCGGAGAAGGCGTGCCGTGGCCGCACATGCGCGAGGCGGCCGCGCTGGTCAGGGCACTGCTCCTCGAACTGGGCCTGGCCAGCTTCGTGAAGACCAGCGGCGGCAAGGGCCTGCATGTGGTCGTGCCAGTCACCCCACGCGCCGGCTGGGACGAAGTGAAGGATTTTGCGCACAAGGCGGTGCTGCATATCGCCGCAACCATCCCGCAGCGCTTTGTTGCAAAGAGCGGCGCGCGCAATCGCATTGGCAAGATTTTCATCGATTACCTGCGCAATGGCGTCGGGGCCACGACCGTGGCCGCGTTCTCGGCGCGTGCGCGCCCCGGCCTGGGCGTGTCGATCCCGCTCGCATGGGATGAACTGGACGGGCTGCGCAGCGCCGCGCAGTGGAACGTTGGCAATGTCGGCCCGCGGATCGAGGAACTGGAGTCGCACGATGCCTGGGACGGCTATGCCGACACGCGGCAGGTCATCACGCGTGCGGCTTCACGCCTGGCGCGCGGTTGACGCTGCGGCACGCATTTTTAACTGACGCGCCTGCTCGACGGGCTCGACGCGTGAGCGTGCCGTCCGCCACGCGTCCACCAAAGCAAGGAGCCAACCCCGTGCATATCACGCCTGACCCCGACATCCCCCCCTACAAGCCGGAAATGCCGCCGCCCGAGCCGCCGCCCGGGCCGCCCGAACCCGTCACCGATCCGCCACCCGGCGATCTGCCGCCGCCTCCTCCGCAGCGGGCATCCGGGTTGTGCAAGGAGTTCCATCGTGTCACGCATCATCTGGAAAGGCGCCATCACCTTCGGGCTTGTCAACATACCGGTCGTGCTGCGGCCGGCATCGCGCAGCCAGACCATCGACCTCGATCTGCTGGACGTGCGCGACATGGCGCCCGTGGGCTACCAGCGCATCAACAAGAGCACCGGGAAGCCGATCGACAAGGCGCACATCGTCAAGGGCTACCAGTACGAGAAGAACGAATACGTGCTGCTGAACGAAGAAGACTTCCGGCAGGCCAATGTCGAGGCCACGCAGACAGTCGATATCGTCAGTTTCGTGGAGGCGGAGAAGATTCCACCTTACTACTTCGATACGCCCTACTACCTCGAACCTGACAAGCGCGGCGAACGCGGCTACGCGCTGCTGCACGAAACCATGCGCCGTACCGCCCGCGCCGCGCTAGCACTGGTGGTGCTACGCAACCGCCAGCACCTCGCCGCGATGCTGGTGCATGACAATGCACTGATGCTCAACACCATGCGCTTTGCCGACGAGGTGCTACCGATGTCGGAACTGCACCTGCCCAAACCTGCCACTGGCAAACCTACCGGCGCGCGTGCGCGCGAAGTGGAAATGGCGAGCAAGCTGGTGGGAGACATGAGCGAGGATTGGGCCCCCGAGCAATACCGCGATACTTATCGTGACGACCTGATGGCCCGCATCGAAGAAAAGATCGAATCCGGCAAGACCCATCAGCTCACGCCGGCGGCCGAGGAACCGGAAGCCCCGCGCCAGGGCGCCAAGGTCATCGACATGGTGGCGCTGCTCAAACAAAGCCTGAACCGTCGCGGCAAGGACGACGCAAGCAGCGATAGCGGTGGGCGCGCGCGCCGGAAGGCACCTGCCCGGCATGTCGCCGCAAGGAAGCAGACCGCGGCCAAGCGCGCCACGGCAGAACACGCGCCTGCCAAGCGGGCCGCGCACGCCGCTTCGGCGCGCAGGACCACAGCAGGCAGCACCAGCCGGCAGGCTACCAAACACAAGCACGGCTGAGCCGAACCGCAGGCCCG
Organism: Cupriavidus sp. 01T418; assembly: GCF_056398885.1. Lineage (NCBI taxonomy): Bacteria > Pseudomonadati > Pseudomonadota > Betaproteobacteria > Burkholderiales > Burkholderiaceae > Cupriavidus > Cupriavidus sp. 01T418. The sequence continues at coordinate 81,257 of NZ_JBFTQG010000029.1, read as the reverse complement.
CGCTACATCTTGCGCAAGGAGAACCCATCGTCGGCGTCCTGCGTGAAACGCCCTCAGCCAGGCTGCCGGCCGCGGAAACGGCGATTGCGGACTAGCGCGATAACACCTTCATCTGGTCGTTCACCGAACTCACGCCCTCAACGCTACGCGTGGCATCGACTGCGAGCTGGTGCTGTGCCTTCGTCGGCACCGAGCCGCTCAGGTTGACCGTGCCGTCCTTGGTCTTCACGTGAATGCCGGTGGATCTCAGGTCCTTGGTGGCAAGCAGCTTGGTCTTCACCTTGGTCGTAATGGCGCTGTCGCTGACGGATTGCTCGACCTTGTCGGCGCTCATTTCAGTGGTGGCCGCAGGCCGCTGGTCGCGGTCACCCTCGGCACGGGCCGGCACGCCAGGGACCAAGACGGGCGGCACAGCCGGGGTGGTGTCGGCGGCCACGCGCATGAAGCCGCCTGTATCGAGCGCAGACGCGCCGCCGGTAGCTGCCGCCAGCGCAGCAGCGGCACAAGTCATGCCCAGGCTACGTACGGGAATTTTCATCGCTCATCTCCTGAGGATGTGATCGGCTCAGGTTCGACATGAGCCGTCACACGCATTGAATCCATGAGTTCTCGTGAACCGCAAGAAGCGTACCTGCCGACAGGGGGCGAAGCAGAGTGCTGCCGCGGATGTCACGCACTCGCTACGCTGCGATGTGTAACTCGGAGCAGGAATTTGTAATTCTGGCCAGCGCGCGAACGAAGCCAATGCCGCTTCTGAACACTGCATGCGCTATCCGAGGCAGTAGAGGAGCAACTCGAGGCTGGCACGCCGATTGCGGCTACGGCGATGCGGCAAGCCCGCCGCGTCATGGAGACGATAATGGGACAGCAGCAACAGCAACCGGACCAATCGCAATCGGGCCAGAAGCAACAGGACCAGTCGCAATCCGGCCAACGCGGCGGCCAGCAAGGTAGTGACCAGGACAAGAAGCAGCAAGGTGGCGGCCAGATGGGCAACCAGGACAAGGGCCAAGGCCAGCAGCAACAGCAAGACCGCAGTGGCTTGCAACAGGATGGTAAACAGGATGGTCAACCGGGCCATCAAGGAGGCCAAGGCCAACCGTAAAACGGCAGCTGTCCGGGTGCACTTGGCAGTAACCTGCGGTGCTGACGGCAAACACAATCAAGGAGTCGACATGAATTGGGATCAGATCGAGGGAAAGTGGGATCAAGCCAAAGGCAAGGTCAAGGAAAAGTGGGGTCAGCTCACCGACGACGACCTCACCCAGATCCGGGGCAAGCGCGATCAGCTTGCCGGCCGCATCCAGGAGCGCTATGGCTATACCAAGGAGCGCGCGGAAGAGGAATTGAAGGCGTGGGAACGCGACATACGCTGGTAAAAGGGAAGGCTATGTGATTTGCGATCTCTGCCCCTTCACAATAATCTCGTCGCAAAAAAAGCAATTGATCGCCTTGATGCTTCACCTCTGCATCCTATGGACGGCGGCTGATGCAGCCGCCGTCCGTGCTGCGTCATCCGAGAGCAGTTTGCACCCCTCCGCCTGCACGATGTTTATCGATATCGTCCGAGAGAGCTTGCGATCGGAGCTTGGGGTCGCGTGCGTTTCCGCGACATCGTCCCGGTGTGAGGATAAGAACATCGTGGTGAGATCGATACTGATTTACATCGACACCCAACGATTGCGCGGCGAAGACGACTGCGATACCGCGCTTGAAGCGCTTGAACGGCTGCGTGAATTGCCTTCACAGGACCACTAGCTGGAACGGCGTATGCAACTTCATGCCTCCGCGGCAGGAGGGGAAAACAGGCGTAGGGCAAGCCACCGAGAGTACCAATCTCAGTCCGCGCTCGACACGAGCCTAATGCGCCAAGTGGGTTCGGTCGGGGAGGCCCGAAGCAACAGAAGGAATTCAAGGAAGCAGACAAGGAGCAAATCATGCGACGACTCGCGATGTTGGCCATCGCCCTCTCTGCCTTGCTCGACGCAGCAGGTCCGGCTATGGCCCAGCCCTCAGAGGTGCGTACAGATCAAGGTCCGAAGGGCAGCCGGATTACCCCCGGCCCTGGTACCCCGCCCGGCGTCCTACCCGGCGGCGCTACCCCGACCAACCCCGGTGGACTTGCCAAAGATCCCCACGATATCCCCGCTGTGCCATACACGGAGGGAGGACTGCCTCACGCGCTTGGCGGGAAGCCAAAGGCGGCGTCGGAGAGCGCCGGGAAGGCCGACACTGACGGATTGCACGGAAGGAAGAGAAAAGGCACGGGCGGCGGCTCCATCGACCAGACTCGCGTGCCGGACCCGAAGGGACGCTAATATCAACCATCACGCCGCCGATCTCCTCACGCGACGGCACCTGCATGCGGGCAACACCGGTGCGCCCCGACAAGCGCTTCATGGCTCCCAACTTGGCGCTTGGGCATCTCAAGCCTGCTCCATGCAGCGCCGCTGCGCCGGCCGTGCAGATGATGCCGCAGGGCCGCGGTTCGCGCTGAATTGCCGGCTCTCACATTTCCCATTGAAGGAGGCTACTTGCAATCCTTACAACCTCTGCAAGGGATGCATCGACCTGGCCTCGGTACCGCGACAGGCCCGTGGAATAGACCGGCGATGCGTCCGCGCCACAAGGCGGCATGGGACCGAGGTCGAGAGCCTCGGAGAGAATTGGCATGACAACCAAGGCGACCGCCAGCGCAGCTTGCACGGGTTTCATTTGGTTGGAAGGCATGCAGGGCTGCGCCGGCGGATAGCAGGATGCCTCACCCCTCAGTTTGCCATGGCGCGCTTACCTCCTCAGGCGTGGGGTCAGGCCGCGCGATAACGGTCGCGCAGGTCGCGGATCTGGTCGTGGTTGCGCAGCACCCCCCGGTACTGGCGCTCCACCAGCGCGCGAATGTCGAGGCTCAGCTCCGTCTCCTGCAGCGCATCGGCGTACTTTCTCTTGGCCACGTCCTCGCCCTTCTCGGCTTCCTCCAGGATGGCAAGGTCGTTGCGATCAGCCACGGCGGTGCGCAGGCTGACCCAGCCGCGGCAATCTCTGCGGCACGGCTGGAAAACAGCGACTTCAGTTCGGGGTTCTGCGCATCTTCGGCTGCCTTGAGAAAGCCTTGCTGGCCGTCACGCGAAACTTCAATCAGGTCGTTTAGTACGGAGATATTTTTGTCAGCCATGTCAGCTCCTGGAAAAGACGGACGATATGGAGATGCAAAACAGAATGTCGCCGTGAAGACGACACTTCGTTAAAGCAGACCGGGTACCTGGGCTCTCCTGTGCGCCCTGCACTGGCCACCCCTCAATGGTACGAATGCGCGCGTTCGCATGCTGTAGGGAGATTGCGTGAATGCTTGTCGGCGCCTGCCTAGAGCAACGGCACGGCTTGCTGCACAAATTACATTTCCATGTAAAACGCACGTGTCGTGCCAGGAAAATGAAGACGCCAAGGCCATGGACGCGCAAAGGCGAAAGCGCGCGCCACAGGCTGCCGTCGGGCATCTTGCGGATGCCGCTGCGGTGCCGGCACGCTATCTGCCTTGGATGAGACGTCCTTTTCTCTGCCGAGCCGCTTTTCAGGATTCGCCATGCCAAAGACGCCTACTTCCAACAAGACTTCGGCCGCCAGGCGGCCCAACAGCAAATCGGGCGGCAACGCAGACACGAAACTCAGGTCCGCCAGCAGCGGTACTGCGCCGGATAGGGTCACGGGAGCCTCGACCAGCGACGTGACGCAGACCGCAAGCCGCGCGGCTACCGGCGCGGAGGCCGCTTACGACCGTGCCGTGAAGGAGCGGCTATCTCCCCAGCCCAAGATGCTGGGCTCCGACACGGTCGGCAATGTGGTCTCCAATGAAGACCGCGTGCTGACCACTAACCAGGGCATGCCGGTTGGCGAGGACGACAACTCGTTGCGGCTGGGCACGCGCGGGCCGGCTCTGCTGGAAGATTTCCAGCTGCGCGAGAAGATCACTCATTTCGACCATGAGCGCATTCCCGAACGCGTGGTCCATGCGCGCGGTGCCGCAGCCCACGGCTATTTCGAGTTGTACGAATCACTGGCCGACTACACAACGGCAGATTTCCTGCAACGCACAGGCGTACAGACGCCGGTGTTCGCGCGCTTCTCCACTGTAGCGGGCTCGCGCGGCTCCGCGGACCTGGCGCGCGATGTGCGCGGCTTTGCTGTTAAGTTCTATACGCGGCAAGGCAACTACGATCTGGTCGGCAACAATATGCCGGTGTTCTTTATCCAGGATGCCATCAAGTTCCCGGACTTCGTCCACGCGGTCAAGCCCGAGCCGCACAACGAGATTCCGCAAGCTGCCTCGGCGCACGACACCTTCTGGGATTTCGTGTCGCTGCAGCCGGAATCCATGCACATGGTGCTGTGGACCATGTCCGGGCGCGCGCTTCCGCGCAGTTTCCGCACCATGGAGGGCTTCGGCGTGCACACCTTCCGGCTGATCAATGCGCAGGGCCGCGCCACCTTCGTCAAGTTTCACTGGAAGCCGGTGCTGGGCGCCCATTCTCTGGTGTGGGACGAAGCCCTCAAGATCAATGGCAAGGACCCCGACTTCCACCGGCGTGACCTGTGGGAATCGATCGAGAACGGCGCCTTCCCCGAGTATGAACTGGGCGTGCAACTGGTGCCCGAGCAAGACGAGCACCAGTTCGGCTTCGACCTGCTCGACCCGACCAAGCTGATCCCCGAGGAACTGGTGCCGGTGCGCCGCGTGGGCAAGATGGTGCTGAACCGTAACCCCGACAACTTCTTCGCGGAGACCGAACAGGTTGCGTTCCACCCAGGGCATTTGGTGCCAGGCCTGGATTTCACCAACGACCCGCTGCTGCAGGGCCGGCTGTTCTCTTACCTGGACACCCAGCTCACACGGCTGGGCGGACCCAACTTCCACGAGTTGCCGATCAACCGGCCGCTTTGCCCCGTGCACAATAATCAGCGCGACGGCTTCATGCGCCAGACCGTGGTAAAGGGGCGCTCCAGTTACCAGCCCAACGCCGTGGGTGGCGGCTGCCCATTCCTGGCGGGCGAGACCGACGCCCACCTGGGCTATGCGGAAGTTGTTGCGGACGGTGCGGCCAAGATTCGCCGACGCAGCGAGACCTTCTCCGATCATTTCTCTCAGGCCAATCTGTTCTGGCGTAGCCAGTCCGACATCGAGAAGGCTCAGATCGTCGATGCCTACACCTTCGAACTCTCCAAGGTGGAGATTCCCGGCATCCGTGCCCGCGTGGTCGGTCAGTTGGCCCATGTCGCGCCAGAGCTGGCCAGCGGCGTGGCCAGCAAGCTTGGCATTGAGGTGGAGCCTGTTGGCCGGCCGGTCGAGATCGATGACTATGGCATCGAGGCTTCGCCCGCGTTGAGCCTGGCGTCCCAGCCCAAGGGGGACATCCGTGGCCGCAAGATTGCCGTGCTGGTGGCGGATGGCGTCAGCGGCGCGGCGGTGGCCTCGCTCAAGGCGCGCGCCGGAGCAGCCGGGGCATCCGCCAAAGTGATCGGTCCGCGCGCCAATGGTGTCACCTCCGCGGAAGGCGAAGCGGTGGCGGTCGATCATGCGCTGCCGGCCGTGGGTTCGGTGCTGTTCGACGCCGTGTACGTGCCCGACGGCGATGTCGACGCGCTGCGCGCCGATCCCGCCGCCCTGCTTTTTGTCTGCGAGGCCTACAAGCACTACAAACCGGTCGGTGCGGGCGGCACCGGCGCCGTACTGGTTGCGGCGGCCGCGCGGGCCGCCGGTATCGAAGGCGGTTTTGCCGGGCCGGGCGTGGTGCTGGGCAAGAACGACGCGAGAGCCCAGCACGATGCGTTCCTGGAAGCTGTGGGCCAGCATCGCTGGTGGGCGCGTCCGGACGCCGCGCGCATCATGGCGTGAAGGCAGGTGCGTTGCGGGAGCTGCCCGCTCTGGTTCGTCTCGCCGCCGGAAAGGCCTTGCCGACCGAGTGGAACAATGCTTGCCACTGCAGGTCGCTGCTGCTGCGCCTGGACGAGCTAGCCCATCCGCCACCGCCACGTTATTGCGCCAGCCCAGGTCGTCGAACGTCGCATGCCGGCGGCCAGCGGGCCGCGTGTATCAAGGTCCTTGCTGGTACCGCCGCTTGGCCGTGTCTGTACCGCGCCAGGGCAGTTTCGGCACAAGATGTCCGGCGCAGCCGTGTCATTGTTCGTGGTGTGCCGGACCTTCAGATGATTCGATGAAGCGACCTGGAAGGACCTCGGCTGTAGGCGGCGAAGCTGCTTCCCCTCGGAGCGAGCCGAAGCGGTGCGCATATAGCCACGTAAACTCTGCGCCCAGCAGGAAAATCTGGGCTGAATAATACACCCACAGAAGCAATACCATCAAAGAGCCTGCGGCCCCGTAGGCGTTGGCCACGCCGCTCTTTCCGATATAGAGACCGATCAAGACCTTACCGATCGCAAAGAGCACGGCGGTGACGAAGGCACCCAGCCATACGTCTCGCCAGCGCACTCTGGCGCGCGGCATGACCTTGTAGATCATGGCGAACACCGTAGTCACCAGAGCGAGGCTGACGAGGAAGTCGACGGCATGCGCGATTGCTTCAATCTCGCCGAAAAGAGGCCACCATACGCCGCTCAGCGCCGCCACGCCGGCACTGGCGAGCAACGAGACGATCAGGAGAAAGCCGATGCCCAGGATCATGCCGAACGACAGCACGCGGGCGCGCAGCAGCTCCCAGAGACCGGCATACTTCTGGCGCTCCGGCACCCGCCAGATTCGGTCAAGGGCGCTCTGCAACTCGGCAAAGACGGTCGTGGCGCCCACCAGCAAAACCACGAATCCCAGCAGCGCCGTCAAGGTGCTGGCGCGGGGTTCGCTGACCGCCAGCAACATGGCCTCCACGGCCTGTGCGCCGTCGGTGCCCAGTAAATCCTGCAACTGGGCGGCGACCGCGCCACGCGCTGCATCCGCTCCGTAGACAACACCTGCGACCGATATCACGATCAATAGCAGCGGGGCGATCGAGAACACAGTGTAGTACGCAATCGCGGCTCCCATGCTGGGCGCGTAATCCTCGAGCCACGCAGTGACCGTGTCCTTGAGCAGAACTAAGCACTGTCGGTATGTCAGTAGGCGAATTGGCGTCATGATTTCTTCGCGAACGCCGGGGGCATCCATGGGCCTGGGAGGCTCAGAACTCCATATCCAGCTCGTCGATCTCTTCGGGTTCCCGCCCTGCCGCCTCTATCCATTCCAGCATCTCCGGCAACGCCATGATCGTGCGGCAATAGCCTTCCGATACCACATCGAGCTTGACCTCGTAGGTGCGAAACCGGGTGACGACTGGCGCATACATGGCATCGGCCACGGTGCGCGCTCCGAACAGATAGGGCCCGCCATAAGCAGACAGGCATTCGCGCCAGATGGCGGCGATCCGATCAATATCGCTTTGGGCGCGCGACCAGACCTTGAAGCCGGAGCGGTGGACGCGCAGGTTCATCGGCAAGGCTGCGCGCATGGCACTGAATCCGGAGTGCATTTCGCCGCAAATCGCCCGACAATGGGCACGGGCAGTGCGGTCCTCGGGCAAGAGCCGAGCCTCCGGCAGCACTTCGTTCAGGTACTCGGCTATGGCCAGCGTATCCCAGACCGTGACGCCCTCATGTTCCAGTCGCGGAACAAGCGTCGAGGGCGACAGCAGCAATAGTTCCGCGCGGCTGGCCGCGTCCGTCACCGGCACCAGGATCTCCTCAAACTCCAGCCCACTGAATTTCGCCAGCAGCCAGCCGCGCAGCGACCACGCGCCATAGTTCCTGCTGTTGATGGTCAGGGTTGTCCTTGACATGGCGAACTCTGCGATATAAAGGAGTGACTTAGTAATATCGACGCCACGTCATGCGTATCGCAGCGTGGTTGCCGATGTGCGTTTTGTGAGTCACCCCATGATTTACCAGGCGTACCAGATGCTGGCCGACCTATTAGCTCCGCTGCAGGCGGCGACCGACGATGCCGCCGCGTCCTGCGCTGCGTCGCCGATGCTTGCGTCCGGGCCCGCTTTCGCGCGGGAGTGGTGCGCGCTCCTGGAATGGAGTTCGCTCGTGCGCCTGCGCCACGAGCGCCCTCCCTTTGGCATCCTCGCTGTGCGGGGTAACGGTGCCAGCGGTGACAGGGTTGCGGTGAGCGAAGAGGTAGTGCTCGCCACGCCGTTTTGCTCCCTTTTGCATTTTAGGCGGGACACTACGCCCGGACAACCACGTGTGCTGCTGATCGCGCCGCTGGCAGGCCATTTCGGCAGTTTGCTGCGCACCACGGCGGCCACAATGCTGGCAGACCACGATGTCTATCTCACCGACTGGCATAACGCGCGCGACATTCCGTTGTCCTGCGGGTCCTTCGGCTTTGACGACTTTGTCGCCCAGCTGATCAGCTTGCTCGGCTGGCTCGGCCCAGGAACGCACGTAGTGGCAGTCTGCCAGCCGACGGTGGCCACCCTGGCCGCCGTCGCATTGATGGCCGAAGACCGCGATCCTGCGCTACCGCGCAGCATGACGCTGATGGCCGGGCCGATCGATACACGCATCAATCCGACCCGCATCAATGAACTGGCGGTGCGCACCCCGCTCGCGTGGTTCGAGGCCAACCTGATCGACACCGTGCCGGCTCGCTTCGAGGGAGCGATGCGGCGCGTCTATCCCGGCTTCGTGCAGGTGTGCGCTTTCCTGTCCATGAACCTGGATCGGCATATTGCCTCGCTGCTCCAGGCTTACCAATACAAGCTGGATGGCGAGACGGCCAAGGCCGAGGCGATCCGGGCCTTCTACACCGACTATTTTGCGACGATGGACCTGCCGGCCGAGTTCTATCTCGATACCGTGAGCCGGGTGTTCCAGCAGCATGCCCTGCCGCGGGGCTGCTTGACGGTCGCCGGGCGGCGCGTGGACCTGCGCGCCATCCGGCACACGGCGCTGCTGACAGTCGAGGGGGAAAACGACGACATCTGCGCGGTTGGGCAGACCGAGGCGGCACAGGAGTTGTGCAGCGAGTTGCGGCTCAGTCGGAAATCCCACTATGTCCAGACCGGCGTCGGGCACTACGGCGTGTTCGCGGGCCGGCGCTGGGCGACGCAGATCTATCCACTGCTGCGCAAGCTCATCCACGAAACGGAACAGCGCTGCGTGGAGGCCGCCCAGCCAGTGCACGGCTGAGCAACACGCGCGCAGGTCCGCCCTTCCGGCCCCACATCAGAGAAGCAGCGGCCCCTGCATGCCACGTGCATGCATTTCCCCGCCGGGCCGACAGCCGCGGCACACCAGGCTGCCAGACGTATGCTGGATCAGAGCGCGGACGATGGGCTAGACTTCGGCCCGCCAAAGCGGCCCGCAAGATACCTCATAGCGACTGAAACGGCCTGTGCGCCGTCACTGAGTATCTGTCCAATACGCGTTCGGGGCTGAGCAAGAAAAGCGCCACCCCCGCATCGCACTGGCGCGGATCAGCCGCTGCGGGCTGGCTTACTTCGCAGTCAAGCCTTGGCGGTGCGCGACGCGTGCTCGACGGCCTGCTTAGCCGCTTTGGATGCCGTGTTGCTCGCAGTGCTGAAGGTCTGCTCTGCGGCGTCCACCGCTTGCTTCGCAGTTTGGTATATCGACTCACACAGTTTATTGGTTGCGGCGATCACCGAGGTCAGGGTGCTCACTGCGCCTTCCGAACCGGCCGGGGCGCTGCTGGCTAGCTCATCGACCAACTCCTGCATGCGGCGAGTGTACGCTTCGAACTGCGCCTCGCTCACCTTGGTGAACTCGGCCTGGGTGGCCGCCCCGATCTCGCGCAGGCGGTGATTGTAGGAGAGCACCTTCTCGCCGACGGGCTTCATCAGGCCGGCCTGCAGCGCAAGCCACTCCTGCGGGCCCTTGGCGGACAACGCCATCTGCAAGTTCTCCTGCGCCTCCATGATCGTCGACTTCATGACTTGCAGATTCAGCTCAACCAGTCTCTCGAAGCCATCGAAGGCCTTGTTCACCAGGCCGAACATCATGGCGACGTTGGCCTGTTGTGTGGCGGTGAATTGTTCGGGGGGAGATGGGTTCATCATGCGCTCCTGAATCGGCCGGGCGCGCGGCTCCTGCCGTCGGACGGCCATGCTTGTGCGATTGCCAAGGATCGGGATCGGCGTGAACCAGTAGCCTGAGATCCCAGACGGTCTCGACAAGGAGGGAGAATTGCCAGTTCATGGCGGACCCGATCCATTCAATATCGCCCCACCCGTATTTGCAAGGCAAGGAGTAGCTTTTTTGTTTACGCGCCAGATGCGCCGCACCCAGCGGCATGCCGTGATAGCAGGTATATATCGGACTGGAACTTCACCAGGACTCCACCACGGTCGCCTACGCGATGATTATCAGAGCCGTGCTTACTGTTCCATCGGCACACTTTCGGGTTGAGCCTCGTCATTCTCGATGGTGTTCGGCTGCAGCGGCGGGATATTTTCTTCGAAGAAGTAGTCAAGCCGCCCCGACAGGTCTGTTTCCGGCACCTGTAGCCCGGTTGCCGGATTGATCCGGACCGTCACGACACCGTCAGGGACTGTCGGCTGACGTTCAGGGCTGTTCTCGAGCGCCGCTTTCATGAAATCCATCCAGATCGGCAGCGCTGCGCGGGCACCCACCTCGCCTTTTCCCAGCGACCGAGGCTGGTCGAAGCCGATCCATGTGATCGTCAGTCGGTCGGACGAGTACCCGTCGAACCACGCGTCAATGAAGTCATCGGTGGTGCCGGTCTTACCCGCCAGATCGCCGCGCCCCAACTGTTTGGCCGCTGCCCCCGTGCCATACTCGACGACGTCATGAAGCATGCTGGTCATCATGAACGCGTTCCTGGCATCGATCACCCGCGGCGCGCCATCGGCTGCAGTCAGCGGGTGGGCCTGAAACAGAACATTGCCGCCCGAATCGGTCATGCGGTCGATCAGGTACGGCCGGATCAGGTAACCTCCGTTCGCAAACGTCGCATACGCGATGGCCATTTGCAGCGGCGTGAAGGATCCTACGCCAAGCACCATCGAGGGGTACGGGGGTATCTCACTGAGCGGAAAGCCGAAGCGGGTCACATATTGCCTCGCATATGGCACACCGATCTGCTCGATGACCCGCGCCGCCACGACATTGCGCGACTCGGCGAGCGCGTATCGGATCGAGATCGGACCGAGGTAATTCCGCTCATAGTCAACCGGCGCCCAGGCCTTCTGTCCCGGCCCGGATGGCGGCACGACGAATGGACTGTCGTCGACCATGGACGCCGGCATCAGCCCTTTTTCCAGCGCAGCAGAATAGATAAATGGTTTGAAACTGGACCCGGGTTGCCGCCGTGCCTGCGTCACGTGATCGTAGGATTCGAGTCTGAAATCGAAGCCGCCCTGCAATGCCGTGATGGCTCCCGTGGCCGGGTCGATAGAAACCAGCGCAGCTTGCGCCAGTGGAATCTCGGCAAGCTGCCATGTTCCATTGTCCAGGCGCTCAAGTCGAACCAGCGATCCAATCTGCAGCCGCGCAGGCAGCGGCATTGCGCGACCCTTGCTGAGCGTGGCTCGTCCCATGGGCCCGATGGAAAATCTCCCTGTGCTACCGTCGGCGAACATCGCGCTCGCCGCACCTCCGTGCACACTTAGCACTACCGCCGGCACCAGCCCGCCCATGGATGGGAGCCCGCTCAATGCCTGCATCACTACCGGCTTGATCTGCACGGGATCACGCGGCAGGTCAAGGTTGCGCTCCGGCCCCCGATAGCCATGCCGCATATCGTAGGCCACCAACCCACGCGCGACCGCCTGGTACGCGCGCGCCTGATCCGCGTCCTGTAGGGTTGTATAGACATTGAGCCCGATCTGGTACGCTGCCTCGCCATACTGTTGCACCATGATCCGGCGCACTTCCTCTGCAACGTACGCAGCGTTCACGCGATATCGCGCGCGCGCCTCGCGCAGGTGGATCGGCTCCGCCGTTGCCTGCTGGAATTGGTCCGGCGTAAGAGCGCCCAACGCGAGCATCCGGCCGAGTACATAGCGCTGACGGGTGATCGCTGCTGCAAAGTTGACCACGGGATTGTCACGCGAAGGCGCTTTGGTCAGGCCGGCCAGCAGCGCCGCCTGCGCAACGCTCAACTGATTCAGTGGCGAACCGAAGTAGACATCGGCCGCGGCGGCGAATCCATATGCGCCTTCGCCGAGATAGATCTGATTGACGTATCTTTCGAGAATCTGCTCCTTGCTCAAGGTCTGCTCGATCTTGAGCGCCAGGAGCGCCTCGGCAAACTTCCGCTCGAAGCTCTTCTCCGGTGACAGATACACGCTGCGCGCCAGTTGCATCGTCAACGTGCTCGCGCCCTGCCGTTTTTCCCAGCTCGACAGGTCGGCGAGCGCGGCACGGACGATGCTCGGGTAGTCGATCCCGTGGTGCTGATAGAAGCGATCATCCTCCGCGGCGACAATCGCAAGTCGAAGCGACTGCGGGACGTCGGCAAACGCGACGACCATGCGTCGCTCCTTGCCAAACTCACCGATAAGCGTGCCTTGCGCCGTGAACACCCGAAGTGGCAATGCAGGACGGTAGTCCGTCAAATCGCCGAGCAAGGGGAGTCTTGAATATTCCAGCACGGCGGCAAACAGAATGACCAGCACGCCAATTACCAGCAGGCAACAGGGCGTTACCAGCAGCCACACAATCCCACGCAGAATCCGGGAGTTTCGGCTTTGATTCATGACGCTACCCAGCGTCTACTAATGTATCAGCGCCTCACCCAGACCCGCAACTGCACAAAGAAGCACAATCATCAACAGGTACCGTCCCGACTCGTGGTGAACTCCGTGGAGGCGGCCATGGTCGCCGCGGTGGACGGAGCCGGGATTGCACGCGTGGCGTCATACCAGATCGATGACGCACAGCTACCGCGCAAGCTGGTAACGCTGCTGGAAGCTTTCGAACCATTGCCGGTGCCCGTTAGCCTCATCTACGTCAGCCAAGGCCCGATACCGCTGAAGCTGCGGGCGTTCCTTGACTTTGCGATTCCACGACTAAGGAAATGTCTCGGCTACGCACACGCGTGAATGACGGAGTCGACCGTGCTGGACCGCTACCTGCGATTTCGCGATGACATTTCGGCGCCAGGGCCGGGCACTTGTCGTTCGGCGTTGATATTCGCCCCCCGTTTTGCAGGGCCGCCATTTTGCGGCCCTGCAAAACGGCGCCCGGCCCGCTAAAGCAAGCCATTTCGCTGACGCACCTCGCGCATCGCCCCTTGCGACAGCACATAGTACGCCACCGCACCGACGAGCATCCCCGCGACGGCTTCGGAAAACCACGGCGCCATCCCGTGCACGAACAATGCGGCGAGGGCGCCGAGTGCCCACGCGGCGAAGGCGCTACCGCGGAAGTTCGGTACGTCATCGTCGTACGAGTAATGTCGGACGAGGATCTGGTCGACAATGATCACCGCGCCTATGGGCGGTACCAGCACGCCGAGCAGGTTCAGCCAGTTCAGGAACAGGCTCCACACGCCGGCCACGGCCAGCAACCCACCAAGCAGGCCAAGCAGGACCGTCATGGTTCTCATCTTCTTGCCCGCGATGCGTCCCCAGCCAACCGCACCGTTGTAGAGGCAATGTGTGCATACGGACCCGAGGTTCACAAAGACGAAAACCAGTGCAATGGCCGACAGCAAGCCTCCATGGCTGGTCAGCACCGACATGAAGTCACCACCCTGCGTGGCCGGCGCCGCCGCGGCTCCCGCGCATACGATCACGATGCCGAATAGCTGGGCTGTCATATTCGCAAACGGAAACGCAGTCAGCGTTGCGTAGACCGCACTCTTTCCGTCTTTTGACCAACGGGTGAAGTCCGCGGTCATCGTGCCGGAATCGGCAAAGGTTGCCACCACCAGCGTGACCGCGCCGCCGAAGGACATCATGCTGCCTATGCCAAGCCCGTCGTAGTGAAACACGGCGGCCAGCGAATGCTCCGATCCGATCAGGTACAGCGCCACGAGGCCGAGCACCACGTATAGCGGCGCGGCGATCATGCCGACAATCGACAGGGCGCGAATGCCGATGAACGTCACGCCGGTATAGAGCAGGGTGGCGCCGAGGATGGTGGCCGTTTCGTTCCAGCCGAACGACGCATGGACCGTCGTGCCGGTGAGGCCGGTCTGGAACGCGTACCATCCCACGACGACGCTCGCGAGGAAGCCGGAAGTGATCGCATAGCCCTTCCGGCCAAACGTGCGTTCCGCCTGGAGCCCGAAATTGCGGCCGGTACTGCCGGCGATGAAGCTCAGCGTGCCGACGTAGGCGAGCAGGACGGCATTGCCCATCAGGATCGCGAGCAGCGCTCGGGAGAAGCCGAGATTATAGGCGATGATCCCGCCGAATACCGCGTTCGTAATGATCATCGGAAAGCCGAACCACACCGCCGCCACCGAAGACAACCGGTGACGATGCGAGAGCGGGACGGGCTTGTGCTCGAACTCTTCGTCGAGGCCATGCTGTTCGGTCGGATGGGTCATGGTGTTCCCCTGAGTTTCGTTACTGGACAGGCAGTTCACTGCACGAGACCGAGATCCTTGAGCAGCGGCGGCAACGTGTTGCGCCACGGACGCGCCCGCTCGAACGCCGCCGACGCGCGCAGCACAAGCGGATCGTCGAGATGACGCCCGACGATTTGCAGGCCGACCGGCAACCCGTCCCTGGTGAAGCCTGCCGGCACGGAGGCTGCTGGCTGTCCCGTCAGGTTGATCGGATAGGTGAAAGAGAGCCACTGTGTCGGCGCGACCATACGTCCGTCGATTTTCTCGGGCCCCTGGCAATGAACCGGGAAAGGCGGAACCGACAGCGTCGGCGTGAGCAGCAGGTCATAGTTCGCCATGAAGCGCCACATCTTGTTGACCACGCTCTTGCGGGTCACCATTGCATTGGTGAAGTCCTCCGCCGTCCACGGATGATTCAGGAACGCGACCAGGTGTGGCGACATCTCCTTGCCCCATTGCGCCACCATCTCGCGCATGCCCTTGAGGTCGGTGTCCATCGCGACAATTGCCCAGAATGCGTCGAAGGGATCGCTCCAACCGGGATGCGCGATCTCGACGCTGCAGCCCAGGTCGCGCTCGAAGACGCGCACGGCGTCATCGACGACCCGGCGCACCTCCGGGTCGACAGCCGCGTAGCCCCAGTCCGGGCTGTACGCGACACGCAGCCCTTTCAGGTCGCCATCGACCGCCTGGCGCCAATCAAAGCCAGCGGCGGGCAGCGAGTGACGGTCACGCGAATCGGGGCCTGCGATCACCGACAGCATCAGGGCGCTGTCCGCCACGGTCCGGCTCATCGGGCCGATATGTTCGAGGCTCTCCCAGCTCGACACCCCCGGATAGCGTTCGTCGCGGCAACCGGGATACAGCGGCACGCGCCCCATCGACGGCTTGATGCCGTAGATTCCCGAGTGCGCCGCCGGAATGCGGATCGACCCGCCGCCGTCGCTGCCAATGGCAAACGGAATCTCTCCACTTGCCACCGCCGCGCCGGAGCCTGCGCTGGAACCGCCCGGCGTCATATCGAGGTTCCACGGGTTCCGGGTGGTTTCGAACACCGGGTTGTGGCCGACACCGCTGTATCCGAATTCCGGCACGTTGGTCTTGCCGACGATAATGGCGTCGGCCTGCTTCAGGCGTTCGACAACGACGTCGTCTTCGTCCGGCACGAAATCCCTGTACGCGGGGGATCCGGAAACCGTCCTGATGCCTGCCGTGCAAACGAGATCCTTGATGCCGACGGGCACGCCTGCCAATGCACCAACGTCCTCGCCACGCAGGATGCGCGCTTGCACCTGACGGGCCTGCTCGCGCGCCGCTTCCGCCGTAATCGTGCAGAACGCGTGGATCGAGGGCTCGACGGCTTCCATCCGCGCCAGGTGGGCCTCAACCACTTCGACGGGCGAAAGCTCCTTGCTGCGCATGGCCCTTGCGAGGCCGACCGCGTCCATGCCGCAAATCTGTTGCTTGATATCCATGATCAATCCTGTGGCAGTTCGTTGGGGTGGTGACCTCACTATCGGGCGATCTTGTGAACGAGTCTGCCCTGCAAATTGAACAGGCTATGGCGGTTTGTTAAAATTTGTGAATAGAGGCGCAAAGGCGACATGAGACGCACGAGAGTCGGCCGGCGCCCCGGACAGGCGGGCGAAGATTTCGCGAGGAACCCATGCAGCAGAGCCGAACAGACCAATGCATTGCCGTGGTCGACGACGATCCGTCCATTCGCGAGACACTCGAAGGCTTTCTGGAGGCGGAGGGCTACGACATCTGTGGTGCGGCCGATGCCGACGAACTCGACCGCCTGATGCTCGTCCGTCCCGTGGATCTCGTGCTGCTGGATATCCGGCTGCCAGGACGCGACGGCCTGTCGTTGACGCGCGACCTGCGCGAGAAGTCCGAGATGGGCATCATCCTGATCACGGGCCGCAACGACCGGGTGGATCGCATTCTCGGCCTCGAATACGGCGCGGACGACTACATTGCGAAGCCCATCGATGAACGTGAACTGCTGCCGCGCGTGCGCAACCTACTCCGGCGTGTGGAACACAGCCGGGGCGTCGCTGCGCCCTCGACGCTGTCGTTCGGTCAGTACCGGCTCGACACGCGTGGCCGCAGCCTGACCGATCCGGCGGGCGAAAACGTGCCCCTCACGACCGCGGAGTTTGACCTGCTTCTGGTACTCGTCAGGAACGCGGGCCACGTGATGTCGCGGGAGCGGCTGATCTCGGCCATCAAGCGGCGCCGCTTCGAGTCAATGGACCGGACGGTCGACACGCTGGTGCGTCGTCTGCGTCGCAAGATCGAGGCGGACCCGGACAACCCGCACCTGATCAAGACCGTTCACGGCACCGGGTATCTGTTCTCTGGCCCGGCAGCGGCGAGCGACACCAGGGCGCCCACGAAGCGCTCCACGTCCCGGTAGATCGTCACGACAGTCAACGCCGTATCCAGGACCTCTGTGGCGCTGCCTGTCCGGGCAATCTGCTCGAGGTTGGCAGCGGCCTCCGCCAACTGGTCAAATCCGACGTTCGATGCGGCGCCCGCAAGGCGATGCGCGTCTTCCGCGACCGTGTTGAGGCCGGCGCGGGCGCATCCGGTCGCGATGCCTTCCAGTGCTTCGGCCGCCGTTTGCGTGAACGCCATGACGATGCGCAGGGTTCGATCCTGTCCGAGCCTCTGGCGCAGCCGACCGAGGCGCTCCGGCTCTTCGAGGGCAGGGGTTGTCGCCGCCAGCGCCGCCTGTCTTAACGCCGAACGCAGCGCTTCCACCTCGACCGGCTTCTCGATGATTCCGTCGATTCCGCGCAACAAGTAAAGCGGCCTGTCGGTCGGCAGCGGATTCGCCGTCAGCCCGAGTATCGGGCCTGTATGCCGGTTCGGCTCGCGGCTCGACCGGATCGCGGCGGTGGTGGCGAGCCCGTCCATCACGGGCATGCGAATGTCCATCAGTATCAGGTCGAAATGCCGGGTCTTGAGGATATCCAGCGCCTCCTGCCCTGAGCCGGCGGTCGTCACTTCGCATCCGTCGGCGCGCAGCAAGTCGCTCACGACATCGCGATTCAGCGCCACGTCGTCGACAACCAGAACGCGGGACGCCGACGCCGGTGCCGGCTCCGGCGCACTCTCGCCTTCGCGCAGCGCCAGCTCGAACGGCAGGCGCACCGAGAAGGTCGAGCCTTCCCCGATCGTGCTGCGCACCGAAATCGACCCGCCCATCGCTTCGGCGAGGCCCTTGCTGATGGCGAGGCCGAGGCCGGTGCCTTCGAAGCGCCTTTCGTGTCCTGCTTCCGCCTGCGAGAACGGCCGGAAGAGCCGCGGGACGACCTCGGGCGCAATGCCGATCCCCGTGTCGGCCACGTCGATGACGATTTCGATCGAATCGTTGACCCGCGCGGCGATATCCATCCTGACCTCGATATGGCCTGCGTCAGTGAACTTGATGCCATTGCCGACGAGGTTGATGATGATCTGCTGCAAGCGCGCAGGGTCGCCGAACACGGCTGGCGGCAACGGCGCGAGCGCGCTCACACGGACCATCAGTCCCTTCTCCGCGGCAGCCGCGCTCGCCAGTGTGGCCGCGCCCGTGATCACCTCACGCAGATCGAAGCGGCGCCGCTCCAGCCGGATGCGCCGGACCTCGAGCAATGCGAAATCGACGATATCGTTGATGATGACGGCCAGCGTCTTGCCTGCCTGGATCAACCGTCGCACGATCTGCCCCGCGCCATCGGGAAGCTCATGCTGGACGAGCAGTTGCGCAAGGCCGAGCACCCCGTTAATCGGCGTGCGCAGTTCATGGCTCATCATCGCGAGCGATTCGGACTTCATCCGCTCGAGGGCCTCCGCCGCGTTCTTTGCCTTGACGAGCGCACTCTCGGCTTCATGCCTCACCGTGATGTCCGCCATACTCGCGATGATCATCCGCTTCGCGCGAACCGCCAGCGACTGTCGCGAGACCAGCAGATGGCGCACTGCGCCTGCCTGGCTGCGGGTCTCGAATTCGCAGGTCTCGGTCGCGCCGCCCGCGTCCTGTTCAGAGATCAGCCAGGTGAACAGTTTCCCCTCGCGCCGCAGTGCTTCCTGCAGCCGTCCCGGCGTACGCAGCGGATCGTCCAGGAAGAGGTCGAGCGCCTGGCGGTTGGCGAATTCGACCTGCCCTTGAGCATCGATGAGCAGAAGCGGAATGGGCGAAGCGTCCAGCAGGCGGTGAACCGAGTAGTCGCTCAGGCGGCTCTCGCGCACCAGCAAGAGTAGGCACCCAAGGAAGAACACCGCCGCAATATCCATCGCAAGACGGCCGAACAGGCCCGCCGGCAGTGCCGAGAGTGGCGCGGACGTCATGACGGCGACCTTGCTGCCATGCAGCGAAGCGAATAGCGCCCCATTCCGGATGACGAACCGGCCCCTGGTGTCCTCGGTCTGCGCCCCTGCCAGATCACCGCAAAGCGGACTTGCCGCGCAGCCCGATGCGAGCGGAATGACGATCGTCTTCTGCCCCGGCCATGCACCGATGCCCGCGACCAGGTTGCCCGAATGGCGTTCACCGTCGTCGATCAGCGTGACGCGGCCCGACGTATCGGAAAGGCGTTCGGCAGAAGCAAGCTGGACGGCAAGGCGTGCCTGGTGCAGGAGCAGATTGTCGAGCGCGTCCTTGCGTGCCTGGAATAGCAAGTACGCGAGCGAGGAAATGAGCACGATCACCACGATGGCGGTTCTCGCCTCGGCAGGGGGACGCGGAGCGAGCGTTCTGTTTCGGGCGCCGAACATACGTGTCAGTCGAGCGCTTCCGCCCCGGCAGACTGGCCGCCGAGATCTGCGCCAAGATGACGTGAAGCGATGCCGGACATGACGAGATAGAGGCATCCGGCAACGGGCGCACTAACCAACGGTGTGATCACGCCGGGAATCAGCCGGTGACAGAGCAACGCCACCAACATCCCTGCTCCGGTGGCGAGCAATGCAGCCAGGTTCACCGGCGCCATCCGTGCGCGCGAGAACCCTGCCCGTACACGCACGACGTAGTAGTCCGCGATGATCACTCCGCCGATCGGAGATGCCATGGCTGTGAGCAGCAGCGTCCAGCCCGACACGTCGCCAACGCTGTTGGTGATGGCGAGAAAAATGCCGAGGAGCGTCGCGCCGCCCGCAACGCCCATCCAGGGTAGTGTCGGAAACGCACTCTTGAACGTCACCGCGGCGTTTGTCAGGCACGCATCGCAGGTGGTCCAGTTGGCGATGATGACGAGCACCAACAGCAGCCACGACAGCGCATGGCCCGCAGTGAAGAGGTCGTTCACCTTGATGCCTGATGCGGCGAGCAGTACACCCAGGATCAGGAATGGCAGGTTCGCCAGCAGGAAACCGAATGCCGTCGCCTGTACCGCTTCGTTGCCGGTGCGGCAATACCTTACGATGTCGCCCGTCATCGTACCGCTCACGACAAAGGTGCCGAAGGCAATGCACACGCCTGTACCGAACGGCATCGGCCCGCCGATCGGACCGTCCAGCAGCACATCCCACCTGGGTGCGAGCCGAAGCGCGAAGACGACGACGGCGAATATGGCCATCGCAGGGATCCCGATCGCAGTCATGTTGAAGCCGCGGCTGATGCGGACGATGACCGGCATCGCGAACAAAACGCCTATGAGGCAAATTGCGAGCGTCGAATCGCCCTGCACGTGCAGTGCAGCGACCAGGATGTTCGCCGTCACGGCAACGTGGAACGCGAACCAGCCCGTGACTAGCGTCCCCAGCAACGCGCCAGGCATGACGGCGCCCCAGCGGCCAAAGACGCCTTCCAGCACGAGTTGAGAACTCAGGCCCCAGCGGCCAGCGGCGAAACCGATTGCCGCCGAATAAATGAAAAGAATCCAGTTGCCGAGGGTCGCCGCAAACAGCGCGTCGAACGTGCCCAGGGAGCCCTGCAGGTAACCGCCGACGATGATGGAGGCAAATGCGGACGAGAAGCCCGACCACGCGAACGCGGGGAACAGGAGGCCACGCCGCCGCGGTAGCGGGATGGGCCTCGTAGCGCTGCTGTCACCTGCTTCGTCAAGACGCTTCATGGATCCCTGTTAATCCTCTGATATTGGAGACTGATCGACATGGCAGATAGTCTCACAGGCGCGGGATGCCGGTGTTTTATGGCGAGGCCCGCGATAGCGCTTGCAATCAGGTTCTGGCTGTGCCGGCCACGCTTCACCTGCGACACCCCAGCTTGAGAGTGCCGCTACCACCGATAGAAGCGATCCTCAACACTAGCTTGCGCGACGCAGGCGTCAGGACCCCACCGCGCTCCCGTCCGCCATCAGCAACTCCCCTCGCCGCTCCACAATCATCCCGTACGCCTGCGGCTGCCGGTGCGCGTCGAAGTTGAACGTGGTGCGCTTGTAGACGTCGCAGAAATCCAAGTCGCAGCGGGCAATGGCGACCTCGTCGCCCTTGGTGATGCAGTTGGCCAGCACTTCGCCGGAGGGCGCGATGATGCAGCTGCCGCCAATGCCGTCCACGCCCTCTTCCAGCCCCGCCTTGGCCACACCGACCACCCAGGTGCCGTTCTGGTAGGCGCCGGCCTGCATCGAGAGCTGATTGTGAAAAAGCGAGAGGTCGTCGTGCTGCGGCGCTGGCGCATTGTGCACGGGGGTGTTGTAGCCGATCAGCACCATCTCCACGCCTTGCAGGCCCATCACCCGATAGGTTTCGGCCCAACGGCGGTCGTTGCAGATGGCCATGCCGACCTTGCCGCCAAAGGCTTCAGTCACGCCGAAGTGGTTGCCGGGCGTGAAGTAGCGCTTTTCCAGATGCTGGAAGCGGCGCCACGGTTCGTGCTCGCGATGGCCGGGCAGGTGCACCTTACGGTATTTGCCGACGATCTCCCCTTGGCGGTTGACGAGGATGGAGGTGTTGTAGCGCACCGCCTTGCCTTGTTCGTTGGCGAGTTCGGCGTAGCCGAGGTAGAAGCCGACGCCAAGCTCGCGCGAAAGCTCGAACAGCGGCTGCGTGGAGGCGCTGGGCATCTCGCGCTCGAAGAAGCTGTTGATCTCTTCGTCACTCTCCATGTACCAGCGCGGGAAGAAAGTGGTAAGCGCTAGCTCGGGGTAAACGATCAGATGCGAGCCGCAGGCGTGGGCTTCGCGCATCAGGTCGCACAGGCGCTTGACCACTTGCCGGCGGCTGTCGGCGCGGGCGATGGGGCCTAGCTGGCCGATGGCGACATTCACAATACGGGACACGGGTAACTCCAGGATGCGTTCAGGGTAGCGGTTCAGGCTAGTGGCAGGAGCTTGGCGTCGATCACGGCCGGTTGGCGAGTTTGAGCACCACCTGCAGCAGGATCTGCGCGCCGTCGATGAGGTCGTCCGGCTCGGTAAACTCGCGCACGTTGTGGCTCAGGCCTTTCACGCTGGGCACGAAGATCATGCCGGCGGGGCAGACGCGGGCAAGCATTTGCGCATCGTGACCGGCGCCGCTGGGCATGCGCATATGGGTGAAGCCAAGCGCTGCGGTTTCCTGCTCGACCAGGTCGATGACCATGGGATCGAATGCCACCGGCTCGAAACGTGCCAGGCGGCGATGGCTAAGAGATAGGGTTTCCGTCTCGCAGGTTTGCAGGGCAAAGGCGAGGACTTCCGTTTCGGCCTGGGCGAGCCGCTGTTCATCGGTATTACGCAGGTCTACGGTGAAGACGGCGCGGTTGGGGATGACGTTGATCAGATTGGGCTCGAAACGCATGGCGCCCACGGTGGCGATCTGCCGGCCGCCGTAGCGCAGCGCCAGGTCGTGCACGAAATTGGCGATGCGCGCGGCGGCGTAGCCGGCGTCGTGCCGGAGCTCCATAGGCGTGGTGCCGGCGTGGTTGGAGACGCCGTCGATGGTAAATTCTGTCCAGGAGATTCCCTGCACTCCTTCCACCACGCCAACCTGCAAGCCCCTCAGATCCAGCACCGGGCCTTGCTCGATATGCAGCTCCACGAAGCTGTCGACGCGCGGCTTGCCTACAGGCGCCTGGCCGCCATAGCCGATGCGCCGCAGCTCGGCGCCTACCGTGACGCCATCGATGCCGGTAGTGGCAAGCGCGTCTTCCAGTGGCATTCCGCCCACATAGACCAGCGAGCCCATCATGTCAGGATGAAAACGCGCGCCCTCTTCATTGGTGAAAAAGGCGACGGCGATGGGACGACGCGGACGCAGGCCGGCATCACGCAGCGTGGCGACCACTTCCAGGCCGGCCAGCACCCCATAGTTGCCGTCGTAGCGACCGCCGGTGCGCACGGTGTCGATGTGTGAGCCGATCATGACAGGGAACAGGTCTTCGCTGCCGGGATACACGGCCACGCCGTTGCCGATGGCGTCGATAGTGACGGTCATGCCCAGCGCCTGCATGCGCGCCACCGTCCAGTCGCGGCCGAGTTCGTCGGCATCGGTCAGCGCCAGGCGGCACACTCCGCCCCCTTCGATGGCACCGATTTGCGCAAGGTCGTCCAGGTTTTGCAGCAGGCGCTCGCCGCGAATGCGTGGCGCGGGGTCTGCCTTTGGCGCGCTCTGCCCGCTCATGCCGCGGCTCCGGCGCGCACTGCATCGGAGCTACTGCCAACCAGCTTGGCGTACAGCGCGGGATCAGTGTCGGCCTCGCTGCCGATAAACAGCAGCCGGCTCTGGCTGTCAAGCCCGAGCGCCGCGCAGGCTTGCGGGTCTTGCGTGGCGGCAATGGCAGCGGCCAGCCCGGCCACGGCGGATTCGCCGGCCACGATCACGGGATCGTCCCCCCGCGGTTGGGCCAGCAGGCGCATGACTTTTACCGCGGATTCGTCGTCGACCGTGCAGAACGCGTCGGCACCTTCGGCGAGGATTTCCCAGGCGAGCAGCGAGACTTCGCCGCAGGCCAGGCCGGCCATCAGCGTATCCAGCTCGCCGGTCACGGCGGTGACCTTGCCAACGCGCGCGCTTTGCATCAGGCAGTCCGCCTTGGCGGGTTCCACCACGGTGAAGACGGGGCGCTGCCTGTCCTTGCCATCCTCACGTTCCCAGAAGTAGCCGCAGACGGCGGCGGCAAAGCCACCCACGCCGGCCTGGATGAACACATGCGTGGGCCAGGCCGGCAGTGCGTTGACGGCCTCGTCCACCATCAGCTGATAACCCTGCATGACATCGCGCGGCACGTCCATATAGCCGGGGTACGAGGTATCCGAGATCACGTACCAGCCGTTGACCCGCGCATCGGCATCGGCTTGCTGCACGGCCTGGTCGTAGTTGCCCGTGGTGCGTACCACCTGGGCACCGAAACGCTCGATGGCGGTCTTGCGCCCTTCGCTGACGGTGGCGTGGATATATATCTCGCAGCGGCAGCCGAACAGCCGGGCGCCCCAGGCCACGGAGCGGCCGTGATTGCCGTCGGTGGCGCAGGTCACGGTGAGTTCGGCGCACATGCTGCGCAGCTCAGGCGTACCCAGGTCAGCGATGCTTAGCTCGCGGCCGATCCGGAGCCCGATTTCGCGGCAAAGCAAGCGTCCCACGGCATACGCGCCGCCGAGCGCCTTGAAGCTGCCCAGCCCGAAGCGCGAGCCTTCGTCCTTGTAGTGGATCTGGCCGACGCCCAGCGCGGCCGCCAGGTTCGGCAGGGCTTTCAGCGGCGTTGGCTGGTAGCCCTCCCAGGCGGAGATCTCGCGGCGGGCGGCGGCCAGGGCCGGCTCGCTCAGGATGGCGGCTCGCTGTGCACCATAGGGTTCCGCGCGGCTCAGGGCCGGATTGGGGAGAAGATCGAGCGAGAGGTTGGGGAGCGTGGTCATGCGTGTGTATTGGTCCAGTCAGAATGCGCTATTGCGCTATTGCGTTATTGCGTGATGTTGATGGCGGCGCTGCGTGCCGGTCGATCTCAGTGACCGGTCTCCAGGTCCCCGAGCACGTCGTGCGCGCGCTCCACGCGGGCCATGCGTGCGCGCGAACGTTTCCGGGAGCGGCCTGCCATGGCGCTGGCCAGGTAGTTCACCAGGCTGACGGCGGCCACGTAGGAATCGAAGACCTGGCCGCCGTGGTGCGAACAGCGCAGCACGGCGTCGGCCTTGGCGGCCAGCGTGGAAACCGGGGCATCGCTGAGCAGGATGAGTTTGGCGCCGGCCTCCCGGGCCAGGGTCACCATGCCGTTCAGGCGTTTCGCGCGGCGTCGGAAGTCCACCGCCAGCAGTACGTCCTTGCTGTCGATTTCGGCCACCAGTTCGGCATCCTTGCCCGCTTGCTCATTGAGCAGGTACACCTCGGGGCGCACCTGCGAGAGCAGCGCGTTGGCATAGAAAGCCAGCATGAAGCCGTTGCGATAACCTAGCACCCACACGCGGCGCGCGTTGGCCAGTTCGGTGAGCGTGGCCTCCAGCGCGCGCTCGCTGAGTTGTTCCGGCAGCCTGGCGAGCCAGCGGCTGTCGAGTTGCAGGTGCGTCTCCAGGCCGGCCACGACCGATTGCGCGCCCCCCGACTCGGGCTGCAGCCCGTTGTGTTCCATCAGGTACAGCGGCGATTGCTCGGAGACCTGGTCCCGCAGCGATTGCCGGAAAGCGCTGAAATCCGCATAGCCGAGGCGGCGGAAGAAGCGCGCCGCGCTCGCCTTGGAGACGTTCGCCAGCTCCGCCAGCTCGGTGGCCGAGTAACTGAGCAGGTCTTTCTGCCGCATAAGCAGCACGTCGGCCAATTTCTTTTCCGCTGAAGATAGTTCGCCGTAGCATCGGTGGATTTGCGCTTCCAGCGCGGGTTGAGTGGCCATGTCGGGTCCGTGCCTCCGTTCCGCTTGCCCGCACCAAAGTGGTCCGGGCCTGCACAATGATGAAACCATCATTTCATTGGTTTGGTGCCTATGAAACCGATGTTTCAGTATTGGCGGCCTTTCATGCAAGGGCAATGCCAAGTCAGTGGCGCTATCGGCGAGGCGTCCGCCAAGTGTTTGATTTCAAGGCAATGCCGTCGAAAGAATCCCATCGTATTTGCTCGCGCAGCCGGCATCGCCAACAGTGGCACGCAACTTGCTGTTCAGTCCCTCGTGTTCCCCGACCGACTGATAAAGGTGTTTTTATGAAACGCAGACAGTTCACCGCCATCGCCAGCCTGATCGCAGGCGCCGCACTCATCGCGATGGCACCCGCCAAAGCCGACGATTCGCTGAGCGCCGTGATGGGCAAGAAGTCGATTGCGATCGGCATCCCGACCGACTTCGCGCCGTATGGCTTCATGGGCACCGACCTGAAGCCGCAGGGCCTGGACGTGGCCGTGGCGCAGATGATCGCCGACAAGCTCGGCGTCAAGGCCGATCTCGTCCCGGTGAGCACGCCGAACCGCATCCCTTACCTGCAGACCAAGAAAATCGACCTGATCGTCTCGGCGCTCGGCAAGAACGCCGAGCGTGCCAAGGTGATCGATTTCACGATCGCGTATGCGCCCTTCTACCAAGCGGTGTTTGGTCCGAAGGCAATGAGCATCAAGAGCTTTGCCGATCTTGGCGGCAAGACCATCGCGGTCACGCGCGGCACCATCCAGGACGATGTGCTGCAGCAAGTGGCGCCGCCCACGCTGAAGATCCAGCGCTTTGAGGACGACAACTCCACCGTGGCCGCCTTCGTCTCGCAGCAAACGCAACTGCTGGCCACCGGCGCGGCCGTGGCTGCCGCGGCGATTGCGAAGAACCCCAAGGTAGAGGCCGAGTACAAACTGCTCCTCAAGGATTCGCCCAACTTCATCGGTGTGCGCAAGGGCGAAACCGCGCTGCTGGAGAAGGTCAACGAGATCCTGCGCAAGGCAAAGGCGGATGGCACGCTCAATGGCTACGCGCAGCGCTGGCTCGGCCGCGGCATGGGCGAATTGCCGGACTGATTGCAAACGGGTGAACGGGAAAGCGGATCGCATCGTTTCCGGCCCCGTGCACGAGCCCCATGTTACTGGCGCACTGGCCTGCCTCGCAGGTCAGTCGCCGAAGACAAAAAACTCTCTAGCTGCACTGCATGATCTCCTTCGACTTTGCGCCGGTTCTCTCGCAGTGGCCCATGCTGCTGCGTGGCCTGTTGCTGACGATTTTCCTGACGGTGTTCTCCGGGGTCCTCGGTACGCTCGTGGGCATCGGCTGCGCCTGGGCGCGCATCCATGGCACGGCGTGGCTGCGCGCACTGGTGGGCGGCTATGTAGAGGCAATCCGCAATACGCCGTACATCATCCAGCTGTTCTTTATCTTCTTCGGCCTGCCTTCGATTGGCGTGCGGATGCCGGCGGAAGTGGCGTGCGTGCTGTCGATGACGCTGAACCTCGGCGCCTATGCATGCGAGATCATCCGCGCCGGGCTGGAGTCCACGCCGCGCGGGCAGATCGAAGCCGCGCAGAGCCTGGCGCTCAACCGCTGGCAGATCTTTACGCGCGTGGTGCTGCCGCCTTCGCTGTCGCGCGTGTGGCCGGCGCTGGTGAGCCAGGTCATCATCGTGATGCTGGGCTCGGCGGTGTGCAGCCAGATTTCCACCGAAGAGCTTTCCTATGCGGCCAATATGATCGCCAGCCGCACGTTCCGCAACTTTGAAGCCTATATCGTTGCCACCTGTGTCTACCTGGGCCTGGCCGTGGTGCTACGCGAGATCCTGAACCGGGTCGGTCCGCACTTCATCTTTGGCCGCTGAGATCGGGAGGCATACACCATGGTCGATTTTTCCTTGTGGGACATTTTTCGCAATCTGCTGCTGGCGCTACGCTGGACAGTGGGGCTGTCACTGATCGCCTTCGCCGGTGGCGGCGTCGTTGGCATGCTGCTGCTGATTGCGCGCATTGCGCGCCTGCCTGGCGCCATGCGCGGCGTGGCGCTTTACGTGCAACTGTTCCAGGGCATTCCGCTGCTGATGCAGTTATTCCTGTTCTACTTCGGCCTGGCGTTGCTGGGCATCGAGACCTCGGCGCTGTTCGCGGCGGCATTGTGCCTCACGCTGTATGCCAGCGCCTATCTCACCGAGATCTGGCGCGGCTGCATCAACGCCATTCCCAAGGGCCAGTGGGAGGCCTCCGCCAGCCTGGCGATGAATCTGCGTGAGCAGCTTCAGCACGTGATCCTGCCGCAGGCCGCGCGCGTCGCGGTGGCGCCCACGGTGGGATTCCTGGTGCAGGTGATCAAGGGCACCGCGCTGGCCTCGGTGATCGGCTTCGTGGAAGTCACCAAGGCTGGCCAGATGATTTCCAACGCCACCTTCCAGCCCTTCCTGGCTTACGGCTGCGTCGCGCTGCTGTACTTCGCCCTGTGTTTCCCGCTGTCGTTGTGGAGCCGCCGCCTTGAGCGCCGCCTGCAGCCCAAGCATTGAGTCCCGTCAGCCCATGTCCAAGCAAACCGAAACCACCAAGCCCTTCTCCCTCGTCGATATCCAGGGCCTGCGCAAACGCTTCGGCGCCAACGAAGTGCTCAAGGGCATCGACCTGCAGATCGGGCGCCGCGAGGTGGTCTGCATCATCGGCCGCAGCGGCTCGGGCAAGAGCACCTTGCTCCGCTGCATCAACGGGCTGGAAAGCTTCGATGAAGGCGCGCTCAGCGTGGATGGCCAGGCACTGCGGCATGGCGACGCCCCCGCCATGCGCGACCTGCGCCAGAACGTTGGCATGATCTTCCAGAACTTCAACCTGTTCCCGCACCTGAGCGCCGGACAGAACGTGATGCTGGCGCCTACGCTGGTGAAGGACACACCCAAGTCCGAGGCCGGCAAGCGTGCACATGCACTGCTCGAGCGCGTGGGCCTTGGCGACAAGTTCCACAGCTTCCCCGACCAGCTATCCGGCGGACAACAGCAACGCGTGGCAATCGCACGCGCGCTGGCCATGGACCCGGCCGTGCTGCTGTGCGATGAAGTCACCTCAGCACTCGATCCGGAACTGGTCGGCGAAGTGCTGAGCGTGGTGGAAGGCCTTGCGGCGGAAGGCATGACCTTGATCATGGTCACGCATGAGATGAGCTTCGCCCGCAAGGTCAGCGACCGAGTGGTCTTCATGCATCATGGGAAGGTGCATGAGATGGGGTCGCCGGAGGAAGTCTTTGGGCAACCGAAGACGCCGGAACTGAAGCAGTTCCTTTCGGGCCTGCATGGTTGAGCACGTGCCGATCCAGTGCTGACCTGGTGCCGGTCACTGCGGGAAAATCATGGTTCAGTATGGGCAGTGCTTATTCTCCGCAGTGAACCATCAGGGTCCTGATCGACATCAAGAACTCCTGGAAAGCCGCGCAGGAATCTGGCCAGGCCAGAGGCTGAACTGCGTGTATCGCGTATCACGACCGTCATCCTCGGCCTGGTCGCGGTGGTCCTTGGCATTGTCTTCGAGAAGCAGAACATTGCGTTCATGGTGTCGCTTGCCTTCGCCATTGCTGCCTCGGCCAACTTCCCGGTATTGTTCATGTCGGTGCTGTGGAAGGGCTGCACCACGCGAGGCGCGACAGTAGGCGGCTTCATGGGACTGTTCTCGGCGGTGATTCTCACCATCCTGTCGCAGGCGGTCTAGGTCGACGTGTTCCACTACAAGAGCGCGCCATTCCCCTACACGTCCCCGGCATTGTTCTCGATGAGGATTGGCTTCCTTGGCATCTGGATCGTCTCTATCACCGATAAGTCGGCAAGGGCGCGCCTGGACAAGGCCGGCTTCGAAGCCCAGCAACTGCGCTCCGAGACCGGGATCGGTGCAGTCGAGGCGGCAGGCCATTGATGGAGGCCACGGCGGCTCCGATGTGATACTTGGGCAAGTAGGCAGAGCGAACTCGGCGGCCTTGCCCTTTGTTATCTACTAAGCTTCCAGTACTCCGGGACGCGCTCGAGGGGCGCTTGGACCGGTCATCTTCTCTGGGTAGCGAGCCATATACGCTCTCAGTGACCCGTCAGCCGCAATCCCAGCAGCAACAAGACCGAGACGGCCAGCAGCAACGTTAGCGATTGCCAGAAGCGCACCGGATCGCGCTCAAGAAGCGGAATCGGTCGGCGACTCAGGTATTGATGTCCGGGGGCATAAAGGTCCTGGATAAACTCGGACAGTGTTTCCTGGCGCTTTCGCGCGCAGGGATGCAACGCTCTGCGCAGCACAGCGTCGGTCCACGGGGGCAACTCCGGGCGCCGCTCACGCGCAGGGAGATAGCGGAGGCGCCGGAGATCACCGGGGATGCGCACGCGCGTTACCTGAAGGCCGTAAGGTAATTGCCCGGTCAGCATCTGGTAGGTGAGCACCGCCAGCGAGAACAGGTCGGACGCGGTGCTACCGCTCAGTCCAAGGAAGTACTCCGGGGCGGCATACTGCAAGGCGCCGACCGGTGCCTGTTCGTGCCGGGTGCGTCTACCTTCGGTCAGCCCGGCTACATGTACTGCTGCAAAGTCGATGATCTTGACTGTGCCGGTGCGGTCTATCATCACGTTCTCCGGACGCACGTCCTGGTGCAGCATTTCCCGGTGATGAAAGGCCTGCAGCCCTTTAGCGACTTGTTCTACGATCCGCCGTACGGTGTCGAAATTGGGAGACGGATGGTCTGTCATCCATTGCGCCAGTGTATGCCCCTCAACGTATTCCATTGCAACGTGCAGATACTGTCGCGGACGATCGGCTGCGTGAGGCTTGAGCACATGCGCGTTATCGATCCTGCGTGCCACCCATTCCTCAAGCAGAAAGCGGTCAAGGTAGTCGGGATCTTCGCGCAGATCGACGGAAGGTGTTTTCAGCGCAACATGCCGGCCAGTGCGTTGGTCCACTGCCAAGTGCACGTGGCAGCGTGAACTCGCGTAGAGTTCGCGCACGATGAGATAGCCATCGAAGTGCATCCGTGGCTGCAACGCAGGTGGCAGGATCAGGCGCTGGCGTTCGGTATGAAGATCCTGGGCGTCGACATCCGGCAATGCATCCACTCGAACCAACTGGACAGTGACGTTATCCTCGCTGCCTCGCGCCAACGCGGTGGACACAAGCATTGCAGAGGCAGCATCGAGGTCATCGGAATACGCTGCGAGGGCTTGATGCACGGCTACGCCATCGAGGTATTCATACGCGCCATCGGTCGCAAGAACATACACGTCGCCGACCTCGGCTTGCCACTTGCGGTAGTCGATCTCGACGTTGGGCGCCACACCGAGCGCACGGCCCAGGTAAGACTCGACCGAAGACAGGTGGACGCGATGGTCTTCCGTGAGCTGTTCCCAGGCCTGCGCATGCAGTTGGTAGATGCGCGAGTCGCCTACATGAAGCATGTGTACCTCGTGCCCTTTGAAGATGAGGGCGCTAAAGGTGCAGATGTAACCGCGATCCCTGTCGAAGCGAGCGTCACTGCGCTGGGTCTGTGCGTGCAGCCAGGAATTTGTTGCCATCAGCACGCGTTGCGCGGACCTGCGCACCGTCCACGCCTCGCATGTGCAATAGTAGTCGTCCAGAAAGCTGCGGACGGCGGCGGCACTGGCTACCTGGCTGACCGCGCTACTGCCGATGCCGTCGGCCAGCGCAACGGCGATGCCCTTGGTGCTGAGTCGCGGATCGGTAGGAAGCGCTGCGCCATGGAAATCCTGATTGACGCGCTTGCGCCCGGCCTTTGAATGCTGGCCGACTGAGACGCGCAAGATGCTCATTTCAAGCCAGGGCGCGCTTGGGTGCGGTCTTATAGTGGGTTGAGTACAACGCCGCTCCGACAAAGGTCAAGCCACCGACAATGTTGCCGAGCACGGTTGGAAGTTCATTCCAGAGCAGGTAGTCCATCAGCGTGAACTTGCCGCCGAGAATCAGGCCGGAGGGGAAGAGGAACATGTTCACGACGGAGTGTTCGAAGCCCATATAAAAGAACACCAGTATGGGCATCCACATAGCTATGACCTTACCCGAAACCGAGGTTGACATCATGGCGGCGACGACGCCAGTGGACACCATCCAGTTGCACATGACGGCGCGGATGAAGAGCGTCAGCATGCCCGCAGCGCCATGGGCGGCATAGCCAACAGTGCGGCTCTCGCCGATGTTGCCGATCTTCAGTCCGATCGCGTTCGGAGCCTCAGTGAAGCCGAACGTGAAGATGATGGCCATGAATACGGCTACAGTGAGCGCGCCCGCAAAATTGCCGCAGAAGACAAGTGCCCAGTTACGCATGACGCCGCCCCAGGTGGCGCCTGGGCGCTTATCGAGTACGGCGAGCGGCGCCAGCGTAAAGACACCGGTCAACAGGTCAAATCCTAGCAGGTAGAGCATGCAGAATCCCACCGGGAACAGCAATGATCCGATCAGAGGATTGCCGGTGTTGACGTTAACACTGACCGCGAAAGCGGCCGACAACGCCAGGATTGCGCCAGCCATATAGGCTCGGATGAGGGTGTCCCGCGTGGACATCATGAGCTTGGATTCACCAGCATCAACCATCTTGGTGACAAATTCTGCGGGAGCTAGATAAGCCATCGCACATTCCTTTGAACGGTGAGGTCAAAAAAAAAGCGTCCGCATACGGGCAGCAGCATAAGGCTGCTACCCGGATGCGGACGCCGTTGTCCACGAATTCCGGTCCCCCGCTTTGCCGACAATTGGGGCCGGCACCAAGCCGCCCTTGGCCTGATGCTTAGCGGGTACGCATCTTCCGTGCCTGGGCGTGTTGCGGCCGTTTGCTCATCTTCCGGGCGCTTGCGCTGCAGGACACGCACGGCTCTAGTGCGGGCGCACGAGGTATGCTCAGTCCTGGTGCGGGCCCAGCCGAGCCGGTGCTGCGAAGTTGGGCACAACTAACCTCGTCTTAACCACGGCCCGGCAACGACCGCGTCGCACCCAGTCAAAGCTGAACGAAGTGTCGTTCAAGTTTCTTTTTGTTCTTGCGGCCGCATGAATAATTGAAACTATTGAGCAATGCGGGCCCCCCAGGATCGACATTGGGCAATGTCGTGGAGTCCACAGCAGATCGCGAACAGGTTGCGCATCGACTTTCCGGATGACGAGTCGACGCGAATCTCACACGAGGCGATTTACCAGGCTCTGTACATTCAAGACCGTGGGGCATTGAGGCATGAACTGAGTATGTGCCTTCGCTCTGGACCGCCGCTACGCGTCCCTCGCGCCCGAACACGCGCGCGAGGCAAGAAGTGGAGCACGCGCAAGATGGGCGCCGAGTTGGGCGTGAGCGCCAGCACCGTCATGCGCCATTGGCACGCCCACGGCTTGAAGCCGCACATCGTGCGCGGCTTCAAGGTCTCGCGCGATACGAAGTTCGTCGAGAAGCTCGAGGATATCGTTGGCCTGTACATGCCGCCACCCGAGCACGCGCTGGTGCTGTGCTGCGATGAGAAAAGCCAGGTGCAGGCGCTGGATCGCACACAGCCCGGGCTGCCGCTGAAGAAGGGGCGCGCAGCCACCATGACTCACGACTACAAGCGCAACGGCACGACCACGCTGTTTGCAGATGGCAGACGTTGTGCCGATTCAGCACGATGTGGCCATCGGTGGCGGTTGCATCGTCCGGGTTTGCGCGCTGCCGATTGCATCCCGGCAAAAAAAAAGAACAAAATGCGCAAAGAGTGCACAAAGTTGATTTGAAAGGATTATTTATGCCTGCCGACCGAACTTCGCCCTACGCCAGCGTGCGCGGACTCAGCCGCGGCTTGGATGTGCTGAAGGCGCTGAACCGGATGGAAAGCGGGCGCGGCACCGCCCCGCAACTGAGCGAGCAGACCGGGCTGCACCGCACTACGGTCAGGCGCCTGCTGGAGACGCTGATAGCGGAAGGCTTCGTGCGCCGCAGCAAGTCGGACGACAGCTATCGCCTGACGCTGCAGGTCAGGGCCTTGAGCGAAGGCTTCAACGACGATGAGTGGATTTCCACTATCGCCGCGCCGCTGATGGGCGAGTTGCTGCAGCGCGTGCTGTGGCCGTCCGACCTGACGACGCCCGACGGCGACGCTATGATCATTCGCGAGACCACGCACAGGTTCAGCCCCCTGTCCTTTCACCGGGCGATGGTGGGAAGGCGCCTGCCGATGCTGTCGACGGCCGCCGGACGGGCCTATTTTGCGTTTTGCGGCGACGGGGAACGGGAAGACATCCTCAACCTGCTGCGCTCAGGCCACGGAGGCGATGAGCAGGCGGCGCTGGCCAACAACACCGCCTATGTCCGCAAGTTGGTCGAGCGCGTGCGCGCGGATGGCTTTGGGTCGAATCGCGGCGACTGGCTGGAGCAGCGCAAGATCGGCGCGGTTGCCGTGCCGATCCGGCACGCGGACAGCGTGCGCGGCAGCCTCAATGTGGTGTATCTTGCGCGCGCCCTGACCGAGGACGAGGCGATCAAGCGCTTCGTGGCACCGCTGCAGGACATTGCGAACCGCGTGCAGGAAACGATGGTTCTCCCCGCGTCGGCACGGAAGACATCCTAGGCAAGTCGCCCACGACGGCGCCAAGCGGACGCTTGCGGATAAAGGCTGCCCAGAACTGCATGGTGCGAGACATTTTCGTCCGGTAGTAGGCCGCGACCATCGTTGCTAGCAGCGCGCCAAAGCGCGTCCGCTCTCCATGGAATTGAGTGCCTGCGGTACCTGCAGCCTGCGCGAGAAGGCCCCGACGTTTGCGCGCTGATCAGCATAAAACGCTTATAAATCAAGGATGTGCATTCCTTGCACATTTTGAAGATTTTTTTGAGCGCGTGTCAATCGATGCATAGACTCTCTCCAAAATCACGAACTTCAACGGAGACGCCCCCCATGTCCAGCTACCCTGCAGCCCGCGTCGGCAAGTCCCTGCCCGACGCCTGAGCGGCTTACGGCCACCGCCACCCTGATCTTCAACCCAGGGCGGCGCCAGCGCCGGATCCGCCGCTTCCCGAACTGATCGACCTGCATCCAGTACGCGCTTGGCGCGGGGGCGCGCTCGCCCTTTTTGCCAGAAGGAGACCTATGACCACCACGGCCAACCCGGCGGAGACAGCCGGCAGTCCATCCAGCACAGCCCCCCTGGATACCGACGTCGCCATCATCGGCGCCGGCCCCGTCGGGCTGATGATGGCCAACATCCTCGGCCTGCAAGGCGTTCGCGTGACGGTGATCGAGAAGCTCGACGAGATCATCGACTACCCGCGCGCCATCGGCCTCGACGACGAAGCCCTGCGTGTGTTCCAGGCGGTCGGGCTGGCCGACACCCTGCTGCCGCACACCACGCCCGACCACTGGATGCGATTCGTCACGAAGGACGGGCACTGCTTCGCCTCGATAGAGCCGCGCACCGACGAATTCGGCTGGTCGCGCCGCAACGCTTTCCTCCAGCCCCTGGCCGACCGCGTGCTCTTCGAAGGCCTGCAGCGCTTCGAGCACGTGCAGGTACTCTTCGGGCTCGGCATCGAGTCGTTTGCGCAGGATGCCTCCGGCGTCAGCATCACAGCGCGCAGCGCCGACGGCCGGAGCCGCGTCTTCCGTGCCGGCTACATGGTGGGCGCCGACGGCGGCAACAGCCTCGTGCGCCGCGCACTGGACGTTCCGTTCGAGGGCCGCACCAAGCCGAACCAGTGGATCGTCGTCGACTTGCGTAACGATCCTGTCGGCTCACCCCACATCTACATGCATTGCGACCACGAGCGCCCGTACGTGTCGGCGGCCCTGCCGCACGGCATCCGCCGCTTCGAGTTCATGGTGATGCCGGGCGAGACGGAGGAAGCGCTCTCGAAGCCCGCAAACATGGCCGCGCTGATCAGCAAGGTGGTGGCCGATCCGGACAAGGTCGAGTACATCCGCAAGCGCGTCTACACGCACAACGCGCGGCTGGCCGCGACGTTCCGGGCGGACCGCGTCCTGCTGGCGGGCGACGCCGCGCACATCATGCCGGTCTGGCAGGGCCAGGGCTACAACAGCGGCATCCGCGACGCCAACAACCTCGGCTGGAAGCTCGCCATGGTGGCAAAGGGGCAGGCCGACGCGCGCCTGCTCGACACCTACACCGTCGAGCGCCGCGCCCACGCCCGCGCCATGATCCACCTCTCCGAGGTAGCGGGCGACATCTTCGCGCCGACCACCCGCTTCGGCGCCCGCTTCCGCGACGCCTTCGTGCGCAGCTTCAACGTGCTGCCGGCGGTCAAGCGCTACTTCATCGAGATGCGCTTCAAGCCCATGCCCCGCTACGAGGAAGGCGTGGTGCTGCTGCCCCCGCCGCGCAAGACCGGCGGCTGGCTGGCCCATGTGCTGGAACGTTCAGGCAATTCCGCCCCCGGCCGCCTGCTCGGGCTGATGAGCGAGAAGCGCGACTCGTTCCTCGGCCGCCTGGCCTATGGCCGCGACCCGCTCGCCGCGTCCCCGGTCGGCCGCCTCTTCATCCAGCCACGCGTGCGCACCGCCGACGGCCGCCTGGTGCTGCTCGACGACGCCATCGGCAACAGCCTCGCCGTGATCGGCTGGGGCACGGACCCGACCTTCGGTCTGACCGCACAAGCCCGCGAAATCTGCGAACGGGCCGGCGTGCGCTTCGTGCTCGCCAAGCCGGACGTGCAACTCCACCATGCCGACGACGTGCCGCAAGGCGTCATCCCCATCGGCGATGCGGCCGGCCGCCTGAAAGACTGGTTCAGCCGGGTGCCCGAGTCCGTGGTGCTGCTGCGTCCCGACCGCTTCGTCGCCGGCGTCTGCACGCCGCAGCAGGTCTCGGCCGCCATCGTCGAGCTGGCCGGGAAACTGGGCATGGCCGACATGCCGGCCGCGGGCGCCACGGCCCAGGCACCGCTGTCGCGACCGACGCGCGGTCCCCTCGAAATCACACAAGCCGCAGGAGCCTGAGCATGCCGATTCACCTGGAATGTCTGTCGCATACGCCGTTGCATGGCTACTTCGACCCCGCGCCTGACGTCGTGGCCGAGGTCGAGCGCGTGCAGGCCGCGGCGCGTGAGCGCGTGCGCGCCTTCGATCCCGAGTTGATCGTCCTCTTCGCGCCCGATCACTACAACGGCTTCTTCTACGACATGATGCCGCCGTTCTGCATCGGCGCCGCCGCGCAGGCCATCGGCGACTTTCGCAGCATGGCCGGTACCCTGCCCGTGCCCGGCGACCTCGCCCTGGCATTGGCCGAAAGCGTGCTCGCGGCGGAGATCGACGTGTCGCTCTCGTATCGGATGCAGGTCGACCACGGCTTCGCCGATGCGCTGCAAGCCCTGGCCGGCGGGCTCGACCGCTACCCGGTCATCCCGGTCTTCATCAACTCGGTCGCGCCCCCGATGGCCACCCTGCGCCGAGCCCGCCTGCTGGGCGATGCGATCGGCCGCTTCCTTGCCCGGACGGGCAAACGCGTGCTGGTGGTGGGTTCCGGCGGCATCTCGCACGAACCTCCGGTGCCAGAACTGATCGGCGCGACGGAGGAAGTCGCCGAGCGCCTGATCGCCGGGCGCAATCCGTCGCCGGAATCGCGAGCCGCCCGGCAGGCACGCACCCTGGCCGCCGCCAAGGCGTTCGCGGCCGGCGACAGCTGCCTGCATCCGCTCAACCCGGAATGGGACCGCGCCTTCCTGAACCGTCTCGCCTCGGGCGAGCTGACCGCCGTCGACGGCATGACCAACGATGCCATCACCAGGGAAGGCGGCAAGTCGGCGCACGAGATCCGCACCTGGGTCGCGGCCTTTGGCGCGCTGGCGGCCACCGGCCCTTACAACGCCTCCCTCGACTACTACCGCGCCATCCCGGAATGGATCGCGGGCTTCGCCACCATGCATGCCGTGCCGCGCGCCACCCTTGCGGCGTCGGCCTGACCGATATCAAGGAGACCCGGATGTCCGACCAGAACATCAACGCCATCGCCACGCGCCTGCATGAAGCCGAGGCGACGCGCCAGACCGTCGCCCCGGTCCGTGGCGATATCGCCATCGACGACATGGCCACCGCCTACGCCATCCAGCAGGCCAACGTCGACGCCCGCGTGGCGAACGGCGAACGCATCGTCGGCCGCAAGATCGGCCTGACCTCCGTTGCCGTGCAGAGGCAGCTCGGCGTGGATCAGCCTGACTTCGGCGCGCTGTTCGCCGGCATGGCCTACGGCGACAGCCAGCCGATGCCGCTGTCGCGCCTGATCCAGCCAAAGGTCGAGGCGGAGATCGCGCTCGTACTGAAGCACGACCTGACCCACGAACAGCACACCTTCGCCGACATCCTGCGCGCCACGGCCTATGCGCTGGCCGCCATCGAAGTGGTCGACAGCCGCATCCGGAACTGGGACATCCGCTTCGTCGACACCGTGGCCGACAACGCCTCCAGCGCCCTGTTCGTGCTCGGCAGCCGCCCGGTGCCCCTGTCGGCCATTGACCTCACCGCCTGCGCGATGACGCTGTCGCAGGACGGCGAGGTGCTGTCGCGCGGCAACGGCGCCGCCTGCCTGGGCAACCCGCTGAACGCAGCAGTGTGGCTGGCCGACCGGATGGTTCGGCTCGGCACCCCGCTGCGTGCCGGCGATGTCGTACTGACCGGTGCGCTTGGCCCGATGGTGCCGGTCACGCGGCCGGGCACGTTCACCGCCGAAATCGAAGGGCTTGGCGGCGTCCGTGCGACGTTCGCCGAATGACACGCGAATAACAAGGACAATCACATGGCTTCCAAAAAACTCAAGGCAGCGATCATCGGCTCCGGCAACATCGGCACCGACCTGATGATCAAGATCCTGCGCAACAGCAAGCATCTGGAAATAGCGGCGATGGTCGGCATCGATCCCGCCTCCGACGGGCTGGCGCGGGCCGCCCGGCTGGGCGTGGCCACCACGCACGAAGGCGCCGAGGGCCTTGCCCGCCTGCCGGTGTTCGACGAGATCGACTTCGTCTTCGATGCGACCTCGGCCGGCGCACACGTGAAGAACGACGCACTGCTGCGCCAGCGCAAGCCGGGCCTGCGCATGATCGACCTGACGCCCGCCGCCATCGGCCCATACTGCGTGCCGGTGGTCAATCTCGACGCCCAGCTGGACGCGCGCAACGTCAACATGGTCACCTGCGGCGGCCAGGCCACCATTCCCATCGTGGCGGCCGTGTCCCGTGTGGCGAAAGTCCACTATGCCGAGATCGTCGCCTCGATCAGCAGCAAGTCGGCCGGCCCGGGCACGCGCGCCAATATCGACGAGTTCACCGAGACGACGTCGAAGGCCATCGAGGTGGTCGGCGGCGCGGCCAAGGGCAAGGCCATCATCGTGCTCAACCCGGCCGAGCCGCCGGTGATGATGCGCGACACGGTCTATACCCTGTCGGACCTGGCCGAGCGCGAGAAGATCGAAGCCTCGATCGCCGACATGGTCCGCGCGGTGCATGCCTACGTGCCCGGCTATCGCCTCAAGCAGACCGTGCAGTTCGACGAGATCCCGGCCAGCGCGCCGCTCAACATCCCCGGCCTCGGCCGCTTGCACGGACTGAAGACCTCGGTGTTCCTCGAAGTCGAGGGCGCCGCCCATTACCTGCCTGCCTATGCGGGCAATCTCGACATCATGACCTCCGCCGCCCTCGCCACCGCCGAGCGGATGGCGCAATCGCTGCTGGCCACCGCTGCGTCCACTGATGCGTCCACTGAAGCGATCACTGAAGGAGCCTGACCATGAGCACCCCCGGCAAGAAACTCTACATCTCCGACGTGACGCTGCGTGACGGCAGCCACGCGGTACGGCACCAGTACTCCATCCGCAACGTGCAGGACATCGCCCGCGCGCTGGACCGCGCCAAGGTCGACAGCATTGAAGTCGCGCACGGCGATGGCCTGCAAGGGTCGAGCTTCAACTACGGCTTTGGCGCGCACAGCGACCTCGAATGGATCGCCGCCGTGGCGGACGTGGTGGAGCACGCGAAGATCGCCACGCTGCTGCTGCCCGGCATCGGCACCACGCACGACCTGAAGGCAGCCTACAACGCTGGCGCGCGCGTGGTCCGCGTCGCCACGCATTGCACCGAGGCCGAC
This sequence comes from Cupriavidus sp. 01T418, assembly GCF_056398885.1. Classification (NCBI taxonomy): domain Bacteria; kingdom Pseudomonadati; phylum Pseudomonadota; class Betaproteobacteria; order Burkholderiales; family Burkholderiaceae; genus Cupriavidus; species Cupriavidus sp. 01T418. Next base: position 41,843 of record NZ_JBFTQG010000029.1, on the reverse strand, counting down.
ATCTCGAGGCAGCACATCGAGTACGCGCGCGAACTTGGCATGGACACCGTGGGGTTCCTGATGATGAGCCACATGACCACGCCGGAGAACCTCGCCGTCGAGGCGAAGAAGATGGAAAGCTACGGCGCGACCTGCATCTACGTGGTCGACTCGGGCGGCGCGCTGTCGATGACCGACGTACGCGAGCGCTTCCGTGCGCTCAGGGGGGTGCTGAATCCCGAGACGCAGACGGGCATGCACGCGCACCACAATCTGTCGCTCGGCGTGGCCAACTCCATCGTCGCTGTCGAGGAAGGCTGCGACCGCGTCGACGCTTCGCTGGCCGGCATGGGCGCGGGGGCGGGAAATGCGCCGCTGGAGGTCTTCATCGCAGCCGCCGAGCGGCTGGGCTGGAACCACGGCACCAACCTCTACACCCTGATGGACGCCGCCGACGACATCGTGCGCCCGCTCCAGGACCGTCCGGTGCGCGTGGACCGCGAGACGCTCGCGCTCGGCTACGCGGGGGTCTATTCCAGCTTCCTGCGCCATTCGGAAGTGGCGGCGAAGAAGTACGGCCTGAAGACCGTCGACATCCTGGTCGAACTGGGCAAGCGCCGGATGGTCGGCGGCCAGGAAGACATGATCGTCGACGTCGCGCTGGACCTCAGCAAGCGCGCGCTCGAAGCGCAACAGTGATCCGACGAGCGGCGCGCCCGGAGCACGCCGCTCGTCCCCACCGACTAACGACCGCGAGAGCACGCCGCCTATCGGCACCAAGAGCGTCCCGCATCGACCCACCTGGAGACTACCCATGAACACGATGACACGCCCCGGCGGCAGCGGCAAAGCTGCCGCGACCGGGAGCCTCACCACCATCGGCCTGTGCCTGGCCATCGCCTTGCTCGAAGGGCTCGACCTGCAATCCGCCGGCGTGGCCGCGCCGCGCATCGCCAAGGAGTTCTCGCTGTCCGTCGCGCAGATGGGCTGGGCGTTCAGCGCCGGCGCCATCGGCCTGCTGCCGGGCGCGGCGCTGGGCGGACGGCTTGCCGACCGTCTCGGGCGCAAGCGCGTGCTGATGCTCTCCGTCGCGCTGTTCGGGTTGTTCTCGCTGGCGACGACGCTGGTCTGGAACTTCGAATCCCTGCTGGCCGCGCGCGTGCTGACCGGGCTCGGGCTGGGCGCGGCGATGCCGAACCTGATCGCGCTGTGCGCGGAAGCGGCCTCACCCCGCCGCCGCAACACAGCCGTGGGCGCCATGTACTGCGGGATGCCGTTCGGTGCCGCGCTGGCGGCCGCCATTGGTATCGTCAGCCCGGGTGATGATGGCTGGCGGCACATCTTCTACGTCGGCGGCTTCGGCCCGCTGCTGACCCTGCCGCTGCTGGGCCTGTGCCTGCACGAATCGGCGCAGTTCGTCGCGGCGAAGGCCAAGGCCACGACGACGGCAGTGAGCGGCGCTGCCGATACGGGCTTCGCCGATGCCCTCTGGCGCGGCGGCCGCGCCCGTGCCACGATCGCCCTCTGGACCAGCTATCTGGGCACGCTCATCGTCCTGTATTTCCTGATGAACTGGCTGCCGTCGATGGTGTTGTCGAACGGCCTGAGCCGCGTACAGGCCGGCGTGGCGATGATGATGTTCAACATCGGCGGCGGTATCGGCGCGGTGGCCATCGCGGGGATGATGGACCGCTTCAGCCGGCAGCTCACGGTCATCGCCATGTACGTGGGGATCGGAGTGGCGCTGGCCGCGCTGGCGGGCGCGCGCGGCAGCGTCTCGATGGCGTGCGGGGCATTCTTCTGCGCCTTGTTCCTCGTCGGCGGCCAGTCGGTGCTGTATGCGCTGGCGGGCCAGGCGTATCCCACCGAGGTACGCGGGACCGGGGTGGGCGCGGCGGTCGCCGTGGGCCGGCTCGGCTCGATCCTCGGGCCCCTCATCGCCGGGCAGCTCTTCGCGATCGGCCAGAGCGCGTCGATGCTCGTCGCCTCCAGCATTCCCCTCATCGTCGTGGCCGCTGTCGCAGCCCTGACCCTGGTGGGCGGCTTCTCATCCCTGAAATCAGGCCCCTCCCTCCCGGGCGTCCAGCCCAAGCCCTGAATCCATCTGCCTCAGCAAGGAAACACATCATGCAATCCACTGCACAAGCCATCACGGAAGACTCGACCAGCCGCTTTGTCACCGTCAGGGACGGCGATGCCGAGTTCCGCATCCACTACAACGACACCGGGTCCGGCACGCAGACCGTCGTCATGCTGCACGGCTCCGGTCCGGGCGCCAGCGGCTGGGCCAACTTCAACCGCAACATCGAGCCGCTGGTGGCAGCCGGCTACCGCGTGCTGCTGGTGGATTGCCCGGGCTGGAGCAAGAGCGATCCGGTGGTCAGCACCGGGTCGCGCTCGGAACTGAACGCCCGCGTGCTCAAGGCCGTGCTGGACGCCCTCGACATCGGGCGCGTGCACCTGCTCGGCAATTCGATGGGCGGCCACAGCGCCGTGGCGTTCGCGCTGGCCAATCCGCAGCGCGTCGGCAAGCTGGTCCTGATGGGCGGCGGCACCGGCGGCCCGAGCCAGTTCGTGCCGATGCCGACCGAGGGAATCAAGCTGCTGAACGGCCTGTATCGCGAGCCGACCATCGAGAACCTGAAGCGGATGATGAATGTGTTCGTCTACGATCCCAGTTCGCTGACCGACGACCTGATGCAGGCCCGCCTCGACAACATGCTCGCCCGCCGCGACCACCTCGATAACTTCGTCAAGAGCATGCAGGCCAACCCAAAGCAGTTCACCGACTACGGCGCCCGCCTGGGCGAGATCAGCGCGCCCACGCTGGTCATCTGGGGCCGCGAGGACCGCTTCGTGCCGATGGACGTCGGCCTGCGCCTGATCGCCGGCATTCCGCATGCGCAGATGCACATTTTCAACCGCTGTGGCCACTGGGCACAGTGGGAGCACGCCGAAGCGTTCAATCGGATGGTAGTTGACTTTCTAGCCAACTAACCGGCACCAGGTCGCGGCACATCATGTAAAGAGGCGGGGATGCCCGTCTCGGTGGACGAGCTTCGGCCCGGTATCGAACATGGATGCGTGATCGCACTGTGCGACACCGCCACCAAGCGCGAACGGCTGCACGCGGTGCGCTGCCGCTGGCTCTTCATGGTTCTGTATCCCGGCGGCCTGCGCGCGGCGGAAGTGGTTGAGACACGCGTGGGCGCCTTCGACATGACTCGGCGACCCACGCGTCAGCATCTTTCCGGGATCTCGGATCGCACCGGGTTGCGCAGCACGCCCAGTTTGCTCACCTCGACTTCCACCACGTCACCGTCCTTCATGAAGACAGGCGGCTGACGCCGCGCGCCAACCCCGCCGGGCGTGCCGGTGACGATAACATCGCCGGGAGACAACGTGACGAAGCTGGAACAGTACGCGACCAGCTCAGGGATGGCGAAGATCAGCATGTCCGTGGTGGCACGCTGCATGACTTGTCCGTTGAGGCGGGTTTCCAGCATGAGAACCTCGTTCTCACCGATCTCGTCGCTTGTCACCAATGTCGGGCCGAAGCCACCGGTGCTCTGGAAATTCTTGCCCGGCCCCCATTGCGAGGTGTGCGTCTGCCAGTCGCGGATGCTGCCGTCGTTGTAACAGGCGAAGCCCGCGATGTAGGAGAAGGCCTGGTCCTCGGGAATGCGGCGGCCACGCTTGCCGATGACCACGGCGATCTCGCCCTCGTAGTCCAGCCGCGCCGACTCCGGCGGCAGCAGGATCGGCTGGCAGTGACCCACCTGCGACTCGGCCACGCGCAGGAAGATGGTGGGGCGCTCGGTGCGTTCCTTCTGCGTTTCGCGGACGTGCTCTGCATAGTTGAGGCCGGCGCAGAGGATCTTCTCCGGGTCGGCCACCACCGGCCGGTACGCGTCGAGGGCGTCTGCGGCCGACAAGTCGGCGGCATACCTGCCGGCCTCGTCGATCAGTGCGTCGACGGGCTGCCGGCGCAGCGCCTGGCCCAGGTCGCTCAGCCCAAGCCTTGCGCCGAGGTCAATCACGCCGCCGCCAGCGACGGCGCCGAAGCTGTTCCGGCCCTGGTGGGTGAAACTGATGAATTGCATGGGGTGTTTCCTGATTCAGGCTGTTTATGCCTCGATACGCTGCCCGGCCGCAGATGCGTCCGCACGAGTCATCAAGGCGAACTTGTAGTTTTCCCCCCTCTCCTGCAAGCGAGCGGGGGGGGGAACTACCGGTCATTCTTGATCTTGCATCCTGGAACGCATGTCTCCTCGATGCAATGCGCGCTCACGCCTGCCGGACCAACATGCAGGTAGCCGTGGCGGTTGCCACCACCTGGCCGTCCTGCCGCAGTTCCCCTACCACGTTGCAGACAGTGCGGCCGCGCCGCTCCAGGCGCGCCCGCCCTTTCAGCGGGCCGGCCTGCGCCGGCCTCAGGAAGGAGAGATTCAGGTTCAGCGTGGCGCAGAACTCGCCATCGGCCAGCGTCGCGGTGACCAGCATCGCGGTCACGTCGTCCAGCATGGCGCCCAGCATGCCACCCTGCACCTGGCCGGCCGGATTGAGGAATGCGCCGGTGGCAAGGTAGTCGGATTCCAGCGTGCCCGCCTCCAGGTCGGCGGAGCGTACTACGCCGCCAAGCAGTCCGGCAACAGCCGGGGCGGGTGCCCGCCCGCGCTGCATGCGCGTGAAATAGTTGCCGTCGCTCATCGTGTGCATCCCAAATCAACGGCCGGCAAAGCGCGGCGCGCGCTTCTCCCGCCATGCCAGTGCACCTTCGCGCAGGTCTTCGGAAGCATCGCCCGCAGCGATGTCTTGTGCCAGCTCAGCGGTATCGAGCTCGCCACGGGCGATGCGGTTCAGGTGTTTCTTCATGCCAAGCAGCGCCAGCGGTGCCATGCCGGCCAGGCTCTCGCTCGCCTGTGCCGCAAGCGCCTGCAGTGCCTGCTGGCTGTCCTCCAGCCGGTCCAGGTACCCGCAGGCCAGCATCGCGGCCGCATCGAACTTGTCGGCCATCAACAGGATGCGCTTGGCCGTGGCCAGGCCCAGCCGCGTGACATAGCGCTCCAGGCCGCCGCGGTAGAACAGCAGGCCCAGGCGCGCGGCCGGGACGGACATCTCGGCGCCGGCGGCGCCGAAGCGGAAGTCGCACGCCAGCGCCAGGTCGGTGGCGCCGCCGTACAGGCCGCCGTGCAGCACGGCAATGGTGACTGGCCGCGCCTGTTCCAGCGCGTTGGCCAGTGCCTCGAAGCGGGCACCGACATCGGCCCCGCCGAGGCGGCCGATATTGAAACCACTGCAGAAGTGCCGGCCCTGCCCTTCGATACGCAGCACGCGGACACGGATGTCACCGTTCACCGTCTCCAGGTACTCGCGCAGCAGCTCGAGGTCTTCGGGTTCGAGGCGGTTGGCCACCTCGGGGCGGCGCAGCGTGATGACGGCGACGTGCCCGTCGACTGCCAGTTCGGGCGGTTGTCCTTGCGGGATCTCGGTCATGGTATCTGGCTCCGCTCAGTGAAAGCCGTAAATCCGCATGGTGGTGTCGCCCGCCTCCACCCGCTTGAGAATGGCGGCTTCGCTGGCCTCGCGGTCCTGGGCCTTGTCCACGACCTCCCCGGCGCGGGCGCGCGACACCACCACTACGCCGTCCCGGTCGCCCACGACCAGGTCTCCTGCTTCCACGCGGGCGCCGCCGATCAGCACCGGCGCGTTGAGCCAGCCGATCGCGCCATAGTCCTTGCCCGTGCCGCGGATACACAGGCCGCGCGCGAACACCGGGAAGCCGATTTCCTCGAGCAACACGCCATCACGCACACATCCGTCGATGACCAGCCCACCAAGCTGCTTCACCTTGGCTGCGGTGGTCATGATCTCGCCCCAGTAGCCGTGCTCGTAGGCGCCGCTAACGTGCACCACCAGCACGTCGCCCGGTTGGGCGATGTCGAGGGCGCGGTGCAGCCACAGATTGTCGCCGCCAGGCGAATGGACAGTCAGCGCCGGTCCGCAGATGCGGAATCCCGGCGCCACGGGCTTGATGGCCGGCGGGATCACGCCGATCTTGCCGCCGGCCTCGTGCAGCGTGGCGGTGGGCAGCGCCCGCGCCGCATCGACAACTTCGGGGCTGACCCGCTCGAATTCACGAATCGTGGTGCTGGCTGCGTCGTGTTCCGCCATGATCAGGCTCCCTTGGTCTGCAACTGGTGGTAACGAAACTGGCTGCGCGCTTCGTCCAGGCGCATTCCGCCACGTACGGCTGCGCGGATGGCGCTCTCCGCCTGCTCGATCTGCTCGGCGGTGTCCAGCACAGCGGCCTCGTGCTCGCGAGGGATGACTACCACGCCGTCAGCATCGCCGCGCAGGATATCGCCCGGCTGCACGCGCGCGTCGCCGATATTGACAACCACGTTGGTCGCCTCCACCTGCACGCGGTCCTTGCCGGTGCGCATCCAGTGGTCCTTGCTGAAGACGGGGTAGCCGAGCTGGCGGCAAAGGGCCACATCGCGGCACACGCCATCGATAACGGTGCCGGCAATGCCGCGGCGGTGCGCGATCTCCGTGAGGATGTCGCCCCAGACCGTGGCGTTGTCGCGGCCACCGTTGTCGAGCACGAGGATGCTGCCCGGCGGCACGTCGTCGATATAGTCACCCACAGTACCCGGAGGATTGGATGCCGGACCGTACAGCAGCGTGTAGGCACGGCCTGCCATGGCGAAAGCCTCGCCGCGCGCCTTGATGCGGTAGCACTGGCCGGCGATGCCGTGCTTGTCCAGCGCGTCGCTCAGCGTGGCCGTGTCCAGCTTGCCGGCGCGCGCGACATTGATGTCCTGTTGTTCGCTCATCTCTTTCAACCTTTCAGCATGTGTTCGTAGTTGCCGCCCATGACTTCCCCGATGAGCGTGCCGGCCAGGATGGCTTTCGCCATCACAGCCTCCTTGCGCACGATGGCTTCGGCCGTCTCCAGCACGCGCTCGATGTCGCGCGCGGCAACGAAGATCACGGCACTGCGGTCCGCCACCACGTAGTCGCCGCCTGCCACCGTCACGTTGCCGATCTGCACCGCGACATTGGTGCCCTGCTCCACCACGCGGCTGCGCGCGGTAAAGGCGGTCAGCGCGCGGCTGAAGACGGGAAAGTCGAAATCGATCGCCTCGTCGATATCGCGCACCGGCCCGTCCGCCACGATGCCGGCAACGCCGCGCACTTTGGCCCCCAGCGACAGCAGCCCGCCCCAGCTGCCGGCCTCCACGCCGGTGCGCTGCTCGACGACGATGATGTTTTCCGGGCCTGCCTGCTCGATGGCCGTGCAGCCGAGGTGGCGGGCCGGTCCGGGCGGCGGCGCGCCAGTTCCCAGCTTGACGGTGATGGCCCGTCCGGCAATGCGTCCGGCGCCGGAGCGCTGCGGCAGGCCGGTCACGGTGCCCGGCAGCTGTAGCTTGTCGAGCGCGTCTGACACCGCGCAGCAGTCGAGCCGGCGCAGGCGTTGTACGTAGGATTCGGATTCACTCATGGTCGTTGGCATGGTCTGGTTTGGCAGTTCAGTCCAGGGTGCGCCAGGCCGCAAAGCACAGCCCGGTGCCGGTCAGTGCAGGTGTGCGGTAGCCCGGCACATAGGAAACCCATTCGAGGTCGAGGTCACGCACTGCCTCCACAGCGATCAGCCAGTTGCGGATTTCCGAGCTGCCCGCCTGGAGCTGGCGCGGGTCCAGCGACGCCAGGAACGTGGTGTCCTTCCTGCGGATGGCGTCGATGATGGCGGTATCCAGCTCGGCATCCACCACGAAGTGGCTCAGGCCGCCAGAGGCCAGCACACCCACGCGCAGATCTTCGGGATAGGCCGCGATCAGCTGCCGCAGCGCGGCGCCCAGCTGGATGCAGCGGCGTGGCGTGGGCTGGTTGGGTGGATCGAAGGTGTTGACGATGACCGGCACCACCTGCAGGTCCAGCCCCTGCAGGTAGCGCCTGTGGATGAACGAGAATGCATGGCCCTCGAACTGGCCGCGCTCCAGCCCGTCCATGGCGGTGATGTCGAAATCGCGGTCGCACAGCGCGCGGATCAGCCAGCGGCCCATGGCGGCGTTGACCGGGTAGTCGCGGTCGGCATCGGGCTCCTGGCGGGCCATGCGAGCCTTCTTGTACCAGCCGTCGGACGGACTCAAGTCGCGCTTTGCATTGCGGATGGTCTCGCCGTAGTAAATGGCGAAGGCGGGGTTGTTGGTGGTGCGGAACAGCTCGGTCTGGTCATCGCCCACCACCAGCAGCACATCAAGCCGGGCGGCACGGATGCGCTCGCGCAGCTCGTCCATGGCCGCTTCGGCCTGGTCGTAGCGCTCGCCCATGCGCTCGGGGGTCACCATTGGCTCGGCATCGGGCGGAGCTACGGCCAGCAGCGCCTCGTAGGTGGTCGGGTTGCCGGCCCGGTCGAAATAGTGCGGATTCTTCGGGTCGACCTGGCGGAAGCCGTGTTGCCAGTCTTCACGCTGGCAAACCAGCATGATGCTGTGGGAAGAGCCGAAAGCGGCGACTAGTCTTGCCATGGGTATGTCCTTGTCAAACGACGTATGCGGCGCGCAGCTCGGCGACTTGGGCTGCGCTGTAGCCCAACTCGCGCAGGATGTCGTTGGTGTCGGCACCCTGCTCCGGGGCGGGCCGCGGCATCTGCTCGCGGGGATAGCGAGATAACCGCATGGGCTGGCCCACCAGCGCCACCTCACCCAGTTCGGCGTGCTGCATCGGCCAGGCCACGCCAAGGTGCTGCACTTGCGGGTCGGCGAACACCTGGTCGATACGGTGGATCGGGCCGCACGGCACGCCGGCCTTGAGCAGCCGCTCGGTCCACTCCGCGGTGGTGCGCGCGCTCAGCGCGGCTTTGATGGCCGCGTTGACTGTGTCGCGGTTCTGCACGCGCTCCGGATCGGAACGCATGCCGGGTTCGTCGATCAGGTGCGGCATCTCCAGTGCGTCGCACAGCCGCGTCCACATGTTCTGCCCGATCGCTGCGATGTTGAGGTAGCCGTCCTTGGTGGCGAACACGCCGGTCGGCACGGTCAGGGGATGCTCGTTGCCGCTTTGCACCGGGACCTTCTTGTCGATCAGCCATTGCGCCGCCTGGAAGTCGAGCATGGCAATCTGCGCTTCCAGCAACGAGGTCTGCACCCACTGGCCCTCACCGGATGCTTCGCGCTCCAGCAGTGCCGTGAGGATGCCCAGTGCGCAGAAGTGCCCCGCGCACAGATCGGCAAGCGGTATGCCAACCCGCATCGGTCCCTCCCCTGGCTTGCCGGTCACGCTCATCAGGCCACCCATGCCCTGGGCAATCGAGTCGAAGCCCGGCCAGCGTGCATAGGGACCATCCTGCCCAAAGCCGGAGATGCTGGCATAGACCAGGCGCGGGTTGATCACGCGCAGCGCCTCGGGGCCGATTCCCAGGCGGTCCTTGACGTCGGGACGGAAATTCTCGATGAACACATCGGCGCGCCGGACCAGCTCGTGCAGGATCGTGAGCCCCTCGGGCGACTTCATATTGAGGGTCAGGCTTTCCTTGTTGCGGTGCAAGTTCTCGTAGTCTGCACGGTTGTGATCGCGCCCGCCGATCATGTCGTCGCCACCTGGCGCGCCGGGTGGGATCTCAAGCTTGATCACGCGCGCGCCCATGTCCGCGAACAGCCGCACAGCGGTCGGGCCGGCACGCACACGCGAGGCGTCGATAATGGTGAACCGGGACAACGCACCCTTGCGCTCGGACTTGTCCTGCATGGATATCTCCTTCATGGACGCTTCTCTCAGGCAGCGGTGAACATGGGAACGGCGTGTCCGCCTTCGCTTGGCTTGAACACCACCTTGACGCGCTGGCCGATGGTGACAAGCGCAGGATCGCAATCGACCAGGTTGCTCATCAGCGTGACGCCTTCATCCAGGGTCACGAAGGCCAGCGTGTAGGCTGCTTCGCCGCGGCCCATGGTGCTGAACGAATACACCGTGCCGGTGCCGGCCGCGCCGGTCCATTCGGTCCGGTCGCTCAGGCAGTGGGGGCAGATGTCCCGCGGGTAGAAATGCGTCTCGCCACAGTCGGCGCAGGTCTTGACCAGCAGACGGCCTTCGTCGGCAGCGTTCCAGAAGGGCAGGCTCTCGGGCAGCGCCCGCGGCGCCGGAATCCTGCGCGGACCGGATGGCGCAGTTGGCGCCGTAGCGGACTTGGCAGCCGGCGTGGCCTGGGATGTGTTCATCATCTTCAAACCCTTTCCAGAATGAGCGTCGCAGCGGTATGGCGCGAGGCGAGCGCACCGCCAATACCACTGGCAATCGCCAGGTCGCAGTGCTTCACCTGCACGGCGGGATGCGCCTCGCCGCGCAATTGCCGCACCGCTTCGATGACTTTGGTGACGCCGCCCCGGTTGGCCGGGTGGTTGTTGCACAGTCCGCCACCATCCGTATTGAAGGGAAGCCGCCCCACGCCGGAAATCAGACCGCCATCCGCGACGAACTTGCCGCCCTCGCCCTTCTTGCAAAATCCCAGGTCTTCAAGCTGCATCAGCACCGTGATGGTGAAACTGTCATAAAGGGAGGCGTACTTGATGTCGGCGGGCGTGACGCCGGCTTCGGCAAACGCAGCGGGGCCCGACCAGGCGGCGGCCGACCATGTCAGGTCGATCTTGCCGCCCATCCCATGCTTGGGCGCCTCGCCGGTGCCGCGCACCTTGACCAGCGGGCGCTTGAGCTGCTTCGCGATCTCAGGCCGCGCCACGATCAAGGCGCCGCCGCCATCGCTCATCACACAGCAATCGAGCCGGTGCAGCGGGTCCGAGATCATCGGCGAGTTCACAACGTCTTCCACCGTCACCACGTTGCGCAGCATGGCGTGCGGGTTGTGCTGGGCATGATGGGACGCCGCCACCTTGATCCACGCCAATTGCTCGCTGGTGGTACCGAACTCGTACATATGGCGCTTGGCGACCATGCCGTAGAGGTTCTGCGTGGCCGGGCCGAAGGGCAGCTCGAAGGCAAGCTCCGGCGCGTCGGCATCGGGCGCTTTCAACGACAGCGCGGCACCGGCGGCACGTGGCCTGCCTGCCAGCGTGATCAGCGCCACGTTGCAGCGGCCGGCCGCGATGGCTTGCGCCGCGTGCGCAACATGCAGGATGGGCGCCGAGCCACCGCACTCAGTGGAATCGACGTGCCGCACATTGAGCCCCAGGTACTCGACCATGGTCGTGGTGCCAAGGCCTGGCGCATCGCCAGCGCAGAAATAACCATCGATGTCGCTCTTGCTCAGGCCGGCGTCTTCCAGCGCGCCCTTGGCTACGTCCGCGTGCAGCCGTACAACCGACAGGTCATCGGCCTTGCGGGTGGGATGCTCGTATGCCCCCACGATATATGCGCTTCCGTTCAGACTCATGGCGTTCTTCTAATTTCGGTGAGATAGCAGCCGCGGGATGCGTTCACTGCTCGGGGGTGAAGCCGCTGGCCTTGATCACGGGCCCCCAGTAGGCCAGTTCCTTGCGCTGGAGCCGGTCGAGCTCGGCGGCCGGGTGGAAATCCGCGTTCAAGGAGGTTTTGCGCAGCATGCTGCGAACCTCCGGCATGGCCAGCACCTGTTTAAGCGCGTCCTGCATGCGCTCAATCTCGGCCTTGGGCGTTTTGCCCGGCGCCCACACGCCGGCCCAGGCGTCGCCCGACGCAACGTTGACGCCCTGCTCCATGACGGTCGGCACATCCGGCATCACGGGTGAGCGCTTGTCGCCGAACACGCCGATCACCCTGACCTGGCCGCTGCTCTGGTGCTGTGCGATGTCGCCCGCGGTCATCACCGCAGCCGGCAACTGGCCACCCAGCAGGTCCGTGGCCAAGGGGCCGTTACCGCGATACGGCACGACGTTGAGTTGCACCCCGGCCGCCTTGCCGAACTGCAATCCGGTGAAGTGGGTCTGGCCACCGAGCCCCGCCGTGCCGAACACGCCCTCCTTCGGATGGCTCTTGACCCACTCCACGTACTCCTTGACATTGGTGGCGCCGGTTCGGGTGCTGACGGCCAGCGCCAACGGATAGGACACCACGACTGCCACCGGCGCCAGGTCTTTGAGCAGGTCGTACCGGAGCACCGATGGTGGATAGAGCAGGCTCGGGAAGATGCTGGTTGCGTTGGGCGCGACCATATACGTGAGCCCGTCCGGCGCACTGTTCTTCAGCACCTCGGTGGCCATCCGGCCACCGGCGCCGGGCCTGTTCTCGACGATCACCGTCTGGCTCAGCACACTGTGCAGTTTGTCGGCGAGCACGCGTGCCACGGTGTCCGTCGAGCCGCCGGGCGCAAAGCCCACCAGCAGGCGAATGGGAAGCTTGCTCTGGGCCTGGGCACCAAACGCCAGTCCCAGGGCGGCCACGCAGAACGTAGTCTTGATGGATCGGATGAAAGCCATGTCTTGTCTCCTGTCTGTCGTTTTTTCGGGGAATGCTCGGCTCTACGGCCGTTGCGCAAACCTTTGCAGATGATGCGACGTGTCGCCGAAGAGCTGGTTGATGACCAGCAGCCGCTTGGCGTAATGGCCAGCGCGGCATTCGTCGGTCATGCCCATCGCACCGTGCAGCTGGATCGCCCATTGGCCCACCTGACGCCCGGCCTGGCCGATCACGACCTTGGCGGCAGACACCAGCCGGCGGCGCTGCGCGGGGTCGTCGGCATCCACGGCCATGGCGGCGGCACAGGCCATCGACTTGCTCTGTTCGAGCGCGATCAGCATGTCGGCCACGCGGTGCTGGAGCACCTGGAACTTGGCCAGCGTCGAGCCGAACTGCTTGCGCGTCTTCAGGTGCTCGGCAGTGAGATCGATCAGCGCTTCCAGCGCGCCGGCCGCTTCGGCGCACAACACGGCGCTGGCGCGGTCGATGGCGGCTTCGATCAGCGGCGACGCGCGCCCAGCCTCGCCAAGAAGGGCATCGCTGCCGACCTGCACGCCATCCAGCACGATATGAGCGGCATGGCGGCCATCCAGCGTGGCGAAACCATGCACCGCTACGCCGGGCGTCTTCGCGTCGACCAGGAACAGCGTCAGTCCGTCATCATCGGCAACGTCTCCCGCAGTACGCGCAAGCACGATGAATGCATCGGCGTCGCCGCCTTCGAGCACCAGCGTCTTGCGGCCCTCGATGCGCCAGCCATCGGCGCTCGCCTGGGCCCGGGTGCGCACCCGGGACAAGCTATAGCGCGAGTCGGCCTCACTGGCGGCAAGCGCCAGCTTGTACCTGCCGGATGCCACCTCCGGCAGCCATCGGCCGCGCTGCCGCGCCGTCCCCGCCTGGTCCAGCAACTGCCCGGCCAGCACCACGCTCGACAACCAGGCACCGCCGCCGAGGCACCGCCCCAGTTCCTGCGCCACCAGCATCAGTTCAACCGTGCCCTGGCCGCTGCCGCCGAATTCGCTGTCGAAAGGCAGGCCCAGCAGGCCCAGCTCGGCCATGCTGGCCCAGCGCTGGGCGCCAAGCTCCGGTGCTTCCGGATTGCCGCGCAGGTGCGCGGGGTATTCGCCATCGCAAAAACGGCGCACCGCGTCTTGCAAGGCAATATGATCATCGGTATATGAGAAATCCATGGTCCGGTTCTGGTTCAGGCCGCGAGAAAGGCCTTGCTGATGAGGTTGCGCTGCACTTCATTGACGCCGCCGTAGATGGACAGCTTGCGCGAATCGAGATAATTCGCCGCCAGTGCCGCCAGCGAGGGCGGACTGGCTGCATCGGCCGCCGTGCTCTGCTCGTAGCCGGCCATACCCAGCAGCGCCGCTTCGTCAAAGGGCACCGCGTGCGGCCCCGCCACTTCAACCAGCAGCTCATGGATCGCCTGGCGCAGTTCGGTGCCGCGCACCTTCAGCATCGATGCCTCCACACTTGGCACCCGGCTGCGCTGGTTGGCCCCGAGCAGGCGCAGCGCGGTGTACTCCAGCGCCATCAACTCGATCTCGAACTGCGCGAGACGGGACTGCAGGAGCGGGTCGTCGCCCAGGCCCTGCTCATCGGCGAGTGCTCGAGCGCGCGCAAGCTGCTGCTTGCACGACCCGATGCCGGCGATACCGGTGCGCTCGTGGCCGAGCAGGTATTTGCCGTAGGACCAGCCTTTGTTGACTTCGCCCACCAGGTTCCCGACCGGCACCCGCACATTGTCGAGATAGCACTCATTGAGGTCGGTGCCGCCTTCCAGCATACGGATCGGCCGTACTTCCACGCCGGGCGAAGCCATGTCGATCAGCACGAATGAAATGCCCTCTTGCGGCTTGGCTGCGTTCGGGTCGGTCCGCACCAGCGCGAACATCATCGAGCACCAGTGCGCGTATGAGGTCCAGACCTTGTGACCGTTGACGATAAAATGCCTGCCGTCGGGCTCCAGCACCGCCGTGGTACGCACCGCCGCCAGGTCCGAACCCGCACCAGGCTCCGAAAAGCCCTGGGCCCACCAGGTGTTGCTGTGGCGGATGTCCGGCAGGTATTTCGCCTTCTGTTCCGGCGTACCGAATGCGATCAGCACAGGTCCCAGCATCTGGATGCCGCTGGCGATGATGCGCGGCGCACCGCCGAGCAGCGTCTCCTCGTCGAAGATATAGCGCCGCAAGTGACTCCAGCCGGGGCCGCCGTGTTCGACAGGCCAGCCAGGCGTGATCCAGCCGCGCGCCTCGAGGATGCGGAACCAGGTCACATAGTCGGCGTGCTCAAGCCGCAGACCGAGTTCCACCTTGCGCTTGATATCGGCCGGGAGCCGGGCCTTGACGAAGGCGCGCACCTCCTGGCGAAAGGCTTCGTCGGCGGCGGAAAATTCTAGTTGCATGGGGATTCCTCAAGCGGCTGGGTTGCAGACCACCAGCGCATCGAGCGCCAGCACGCGGTCGCGATAGGCAACCAGCGGATTAATGTCGATCTCTGTAATCTGCGGACTGGCCCGCATCTGCTCGCCGACCAACGCCACTACGCGCGCCACCGCCGCCACGTCTATCGCTGCCGCGCCGCGGATTCCCGTTAGCATGGACGCGGCTTTCAGACGCCCGAGCTCCTCTACGATGTCGGCCTCGGCCATATCGGCGGGGATCAGCCGCACATCCTTCAAGGCTTCGATCCACACGCCGCCCAGTCCGACCAGTACCACGGGCCCCCAGTCGGCGTCGCGCTTGGCGCCCACCACGAGTTCCAGTCCGCGCGCGCCCATCGCTTCGACCAGCACGCCGTCGAGCTGCAGGTCGGGCCTGTGCGATGACACGTTCGCGTGCAATGCCTGCCAGCCTGCCCGCAATGCCGCCTCGTCAGCCAGGCCGACGATCACGCCGCCGACATCGCTCTTGTGCGGCAGCGCGCTGGCTTGCGCCTTGATGACCACCGGGTAGCCAATCCGCGCGGCGATGCGTACTGCCTCGTCGGCGCTGCCAGCCAGCGCCCCCTCGGGCACCGCGATACCCGCAGCCGCCAGCCACGCCTTGCCCTGGTATTCCGCGAACACACCGGACGGCGGCACGGGAGCCGGGAGCGGCAACGCGCGCGCCGCACCCTGGCTGGCACGCGCGGCACGCTGCATGGCCTCGCCGTAAGCAGCCACGCGCGCCAAGGCGCGCAACGCCCGGTCAGGCGAGCGGAAGAAGGGCACGTCGCTGGCGCGGATCGCATCCACGAAGAACGGCTCGATCGGTCCGTTGTCGCCGGTGATCACCAGCACCGCCGGCTTGGCCGCCTGCGCGATGGCCGGCAGGATATGCTCGGCTTTATCGCGCTGCGCCACCTCCGGCCCGGCCGGGATGCTCAGCACAATGCTGCCGATGTGCTCGTCGGCCAACATGGCGAGCAGGATCTCGCCGATCAACCCAGGCTGGCGCACGCCGATCGTGGTGTAGTCCAGCGGGTTCTCGGCTACCGCATAGCCGGGCAGCATCTCGGTGAGGCGCTGCGTCGTGGCGGCAGTCAGGGCAGGCAGTTCGAGGCCAATCCCGTCGCAAAAATCCAGCGCAATATTCTTCATGGCGCCGGACCCGGTCATAAAAGCCGGCCCGCCACTGGGCGGGACCGGGAAACGCAGCAAGATTGCCGCTGCGTCAAAGAGCTCATCCAGGGAATCCACCAATACCACCGCCTCGCGCGACAGTGCGGCCGAAGCGGTGGCATGATCACCGGCAAGCGCGCCGGTGTGCGACTGGGCCGCCTCGCGCGCCCTTGCGCTCCTGCCCGGCATCAGCATCACGATGGGCTTGCCGGCATCGCGTGCCTGGCGCGCCAGTTGCAAAAAGAGTTGCGGCCGGCGCACCTGCTCTGCATAGACCGCAATGACTCGCGTCTGTGGATCGGCGATGTAATGCGCGAGCACGTCCTCGATGCCGACCGAGACCTCGTTGCCGGTCGACACGGTTGCCGTCAGCGGCAGGCCGCGGCCAATCACGGCATCGCGCAGGTTGGCAGCCATGGCGCCACTTTGAGCAACCACGCCGATGCCCGGGCGCCCGTTGCACGGATAGGGCTGCACCGGCTCGAAGGTGACGGGTACGCCGGCCTCGAAGTTTGTGAAACCCATACAGTTGGGTCCTAGCAGCAGCATCCCGGCATCACGCGCCACAGCCCCAAGCTCATCCTGCCTGGCCCGGCCTTCCTCGCCCGCTTCGGCATACCCGGAAGCAAACAGCACTGCGGCATGCGTGTGGCGGCCAGCCAGTCCACGCACGGCCTCAAGCACACCGGACTCCGGAATCGCCAGCACCGCCAGATCGATCCCCTCAGGCAGCTCCCCCACCGTCTTCACGCAAGCGCGGCCGTTGATCTCGCTGCTGCTGCGGCTGACCAGGTGGATGGCGCCCGTATAGCCGAAGCGCTCCAGATTGGCTAACACGAAACCGCCGAAGGAACGTGGGTCTGCGGACGCGCCGACGATGGCGATCGATCGCGGCTTGAGGATACGGTCTACCGGCATGGCGACGGGACCGGAAAGATCGCGGACTGATGCTGGACTGCGCATGGCAATAAGGCCTTTTGAGATGGAGTTCCGGACGTGACCAGGAAGGTCCCAACCGAGGTGTTTGATCATTGTGGCATACCAACGCACCACTTTCAATACACCAGATACAACAATTGAAATCCATAACTCAGTGATTTCCCTGAGTGAAGCTGGCTCGTAGCGGTGCCCGACCCGGCAGTCACTGCTTGAATTCGATCGATCTTGGCACAGATCCCGCAGCATCGTGAAGTCCTTTATTTATAAGGCATTCCCGTAAAATCCAGGGTGCCTGCAGACGCCTTCGGAAGTACCGGCGGCTTCTCGTTCCAGTGTTGTTTGCTACCGGCAACTCAGCATCAATCGGCCGTTTTCCCGAGACCCGGGAAATATTCCATTTGCATACCACAACGCTGTTGTTGTATATTTTTTGCACCACCGGTGTAAGTGCCGGCCGTGGCCCTCAATGCAGACCGTTTGATGACTTCAACCTCCATTCACACTCGTCCTCTCCCCAGTGAGGGAATGGCCTTGTCCGCGGCAGCCGATCCAGGGCCGCGCGCAGGCCTCGCCAAGGACATTCGCGCCACCCTGGAGGAGGAAATCGAAAAGGGCACCCTTCCGCCTGGATGCGCGCTGGATGAGCGAGCGCTGGCGGTCCGCTTCGACGTGTCGCGCACGCCTGTCCGCGAAGCCTTGCAGCAGCTTGCGGCACGCGAACTGGTCAACATCGCGCCGCGCCAGTGCGCAACCGTGGCGCGGCTTTCCATCAGCAAGGTGCGGGCAATGCTCGAATACGTGGGGGAACTTGAGTCGCTGTGCGCCAGGCTCGCCGCCCGGCGCGCCGACGAAAGCCTGCACGCCGCGCTCGACGCGGGCATTCACCACTGCCGGCAAGCCGCGGAGACAGGCGGCCAGCAGACCTATGCGGCCGCCAATGCCCTGTTCCACGAGGCAATTTACGCAGGCTGCCGCAATACGTATCTGGCCGAGCATATCCGCCAGGCACGCAGGCGCCTGCAGCGCTACCGCACGCAGGACTTCCTGAACAAGAGCCAGATCGCCAGGTCCCTGCGCGACCACCAGGAGATCACGCGCGCCATCCAGGCCGGCGACGAACTGCAGGCAGGCGCGGCGATGCTGTTGCATGTGCCCGCTGGCACCACCGGTTTCGCCGAGTTCCTGGCCACTGTGCCGATGAACTTCTTCGCAGGCGAAACCAGTACCGACAGTCCCTGACAGAGGCATTCCATGACACGTACGCTCCGCTCGCTCGATGTCCCCGGCCTGGCGCACAACGCGCCGATCCCGGCCGGCGCTCGCGTGGGCAACATCATCTGCTCCTCGGCGATTGCCGGGAAGGATCCCGACACCGGCAGACTCCCGGCAGATGCCGCCGCGCAGGCGGAACTGGCTTTCTCGAACCTGCAGCAGCTGCTTGAAGCCGGGGGCGCGACCCTCGCGGACCTGGTCAAGCTCACCGTCTACGTGAAGGACAACAGCGTGCGCGAGGCGGTCAACGGTGAATGGCTGCACTATTTCCCGGACCCCCTCGACCGTCCCGCGCGGCACATCGTCGTACACGACCTCCAGCACGGCATGTTGCTACAACTTGAATGCATGGCCGTTGTGGCCAGCGAAACCAAAGGCTGAACCTCATGATCATCGATTCCCACGCGCATATCGTCATGCCCCCCGAAAGCTTCCGTTACATGGCGGAGCTGGTGGGCGGCCGGGCCAACCCGTCAACCACGCCGAGGGTTCCTGATGCTTCCGTGCGCAAGGTGGCCGAAGAACTGGTTCAGAGCATGGACAAGGTCGGCACCGATGTGCAGTTCATTTCGCCGCGTCCCTACCTGCAGATGCACTCGGTCAAGCCCGGCCGCGTGACCGAGTTGTGGTCGCGCCATTGCAACGACCTGATCGCCCGCTTCGTGGCGCTGTTCCCGGACCGTTTCCGCGGTGTTGCGGGATTGCCCCAATACATGAACGAATCGCCGGCGCTGCGCGCAGTGCCCGAGCTGGAACGCTGCGTCAAGGAACTCGGCTTTGTCGGTTGCCTGATCAACCCCGACCCGACCGAAGGCGAAGGCCCCACGCCCCCCGGCCTGGGCGATCCGTTCTGGTATCCGCTCTACGATGCCATGACCCAACTCGACGTACCGGGCCTGATCCACTCGGCCGGCAGCTGCAGCGCGCGCGAGTCCTATACCCTGAAATTCATCAACGAAGAGAGCATTGCCATCGTCTCGCTGCTGGGCTCCAAGGTCTTCGACACATACCCGGGCCTGAAGATCGTCGTGGCACATGGCGGCGGCGCGATTCCCTACCAGATGGGACGTTTTCGCGCATGGTCGGTCCGCAAGGGCGATACGGTGAGCTTCGACGAACAGCTCAAGCGCCTGTACTTCGACACCTGCAATTACTCCAAGGAAGCCATTGAGCTGCTGCTCAAGGTGGCCGGCACCGACAACGTGCTGTTCGGCACGGAAAAGCCCGGCACCGGCAGCGCGCGCGACCCGGTCTCCGGACGCGACTACGACGACATGAAGCCGGTGATCGAGAGCATCGACTGGCTCAGCGAACAACAGCGCCGGAACATCTTTGAGTGCAATTGCACCCGCGTCTACTCGCGCGCTTTCCGCAAAGACGAGGAGTGCTGAACATGGCCATGACCCGCGAAGACAACGAACTGCTCACCCGCGTGGAGAACGGCGCGCCAATGGGCGAGATGATCCGCCAGCACTACTGGATCCCGGCCGTGCCCTCCGCCAAGCTGGTGGCGGACGGCGCGCCGGTGCGCGTGCGGCTGCTGGGCACCAACTACGTGGCGTTTCGCGCCACCGACGGCCATGTTGGCCTGCTCGACGAGCAATGCCCGCACCGCAAGGCTTCCTTGCTGATGGGCCGCAACGAAGACAACGGCCTGCGTTGCATCTTCCATGGCTGGAAGCTCGATGCCGGCGGCGAGGTCATCGAAGCGCCGAACCACATGGGCGATCAAGCGCAATTCTGCAAACACGTGCGTGTCAACCGCTATTGCGTGGAGGAGCGCGGCGGCATTGTCTGGGTGTGGCTGGGCAAGGGCGAGCAGCCACCCAGGTTTCCCGACCTGCCGTTCACCCGCCTGCCGGAAGACCAGCGTTCGGTCACCAGCCAGGAAGTGCCGACCAACTGGGTGCAGGGCGTGGAAGCCTCGATGGACTCGTCGCACGTCGGCGTGCTGCACGAATCCACCACACAGATTACCGCCGGCGCGGGTAACGAACGCCTGCACATGACCCAGGCGCTGGCGCCGCGGCTGGAGTTCGAGGACATGCCTTACGGCTACCGCTACGCAGCCGTTCGTGCCCTGCCTGACGACAAGGTCTATGCCCGCGTCAACAACTTTGTCATGCCTTGGTACGGCATCGTCTGTGCCCCCGATGCCAAGGGCCCGGGCACGGTGTTCTTTTCGACGCCGGTGGACGACGTCACGCACCGCGCGTGGTTCGTGCATTTCAACCCGCACCGGCCACTGGGCATGACCGTGATGTCGGCCACGCCCGATGTATGGGGCTTCCCGCCGCTCCCGCCAGGAGGGCCCGAGAACAACTGGGGCCAGAACCGCGACCTGATGAAGCGCGGCCATGCCACCGGCTTCCCGCAGCACCTGGGCACTGAGGACTTCGCCATGTTTATTGGCCAGGGTCCGATCGTGGACCGCACCACCGAACAGCTTTGCTCGGCAGACGGCGCGGTGCTGCGGGTGCGGCAGGCTCTCCTCAAGTCCGTGCGCGAGTTCACGGCGGGCAAGACGCCGACGCTGGCCGATAACCCGGATCTCGACTACGCCAAGGCGACCTCCGTGGGTGGCGTGCTGCCGGCAGGCAGCGACTGGCGCACGCTCACGCAAACGCCCTGAGCCGTCCGCCCCGCCACAAGAAAAAACGGAGACAAGCATGACAAGCTACCGCCGACGCCGGCTCCTGCTGGCGGCGTGCGCGGGCCTCGCCGCGCCTGCCGCGGCGTATGCCGGCATGCAGGGCAAGCCCGTGATCCGCATCCTGCTTGGGCTGCCCCCCGGCGGCGGCACCGACGCGATCGCCCGTTACTTCGCCGACTGGTTGCCGCAAATCCTGGAGCAGCCGGTCATCATCGAAAGCCATGTCGGCGTTGGCGGCCGTCTCGCCGCGGACGTGCTGATGGGGGCGAAGCCGGACGGCCTCACCTACATGATCGCCCCCAATGCCACGCCGACCTTCCAGACACTGGTCTTCGGGCCGCAGCTCAAGTGGAACCTCTGGCGCGACTTTGCTCCGGTGGCCGGCCTGGTCTCCTACCCGTTGGGGATGGCGGTACGGATGGATACGGGCGTCACCAATGTGCACGAATACGTGGATTGGGTCAGAAAGCACCCCGGTGACGCCGTCTTTGGCACGCCGGGACTGGGCGGCATGAACCACTTCCTCGGGATGCAGTTTGCCAAGGCGGCTGGCATCGCGCTGTCGGTGGCGCCCTACAAGGGCACGCCGCCGCTGATCAACGACCTGGTAGGCGGCCACGTACCCGCCGCCGTGACGCTGCTGGACGACATGCTCAAGTACCACCGCGCCGGCAAGGTGCGGATGATCGGCATTTTCAGCGCCAAGCGCTCGCCTCTGGCTCTGGATATCCCGACCATGGCCGAGCAAGGCATCAACGTGACTTCCGGCGACGGCTGGACCGCCATGTGGGCGCCCGCCGGAACCCCAGGGACCGAGCTGGAACGGATGCAGCAGGCGTTGCGCAAGATTCTGTCCATGCCGCAAACCACTGAGTTCCTGACGAAGCGCCTGGCGGTAGTGCCGGACTTTCTCGACGCCCAGGACATGGCCCGCCGGCAGCGCGCGGAGCTGGCGACCTGGGAACCCATCATCAAGGCCTCCGGCTTCAAGCCGGAATAGCCGATTTATCTGCAGGAATACGCCAATGCTTAGCGAGGAAAAGAATCGTCAGCTGACCCAAGTGGGGCCAGACACGCCAATGGGCGAAGTGTTGAGGCGACACTGGCACCCGATCGCCGGCATCGACGAACTGGACCGCAACCCCATCAAACCGGTGCGCCTGATGGGTGAGGACCTGGTGCTCTACAAGGACCTGAGCGGCACCTACGGCCTGGTTGACCGGCATTGCGCGCACCGCCGCGCCGATCTGGCCTACGGCTACGTCGAGCAATGCGGACTGCGCTGTCACTACCACGGCTGGCAATACGACCAGCAGGGCCGCTGCGTAGATCAGCCCTTCGAGCAAATGGTCGACCCGCATTGCAGGCTGAAAGCGCGCGTGCGCCTCAAGGCCTACCAGGTCCAGGCCAAGGCGGGCATGCTATGGGCATATATGGGTCCACAGCCGGCGCCCCTGCTGCCGGATTGGGAGCCGTTCAGCTGGCGCAACGGCTTCATCCAGGTGGTCTTTGCCGAGGTGCCCTGCAACTGGCTGCAAGCACAGGAGAACTCAATCGATCCCGTGCACTTCGAATGGATGCACGCCAACTGGGGGCGGCGGCTGCGCGGCGATTCCGCAGGCTACGCGCCACGGCACCAGCGGCTCGATTTCGAGGAATTCGAGCACGGCTTTCTCTACAAACGCATCAGCGAAGACACGGACGAGCACCATCCGCTTTGGACCATCGGCCGCGTCTGCCTGTGGCCCAACGGTTTCTTTCTTGGCGACCACTTCGAATGGCGTGTTCCCGTCGACGACGAGAACATGCTGAGCGTGACCTGGTCCTTCATCCGCGTGCCACGCGAGGCCGAGCCCTACGAGCAAGCCGTGATCCCTTCGTGGACCAGTCCGATCCGCGACGCGCGCACCGGCCGATGGATCTCAAGCCATGTCATTAACCAGGACATCATCGCCTGGGTCGGCCAGGGCCGTGTCACCGACCGCAGCCAGGAGAACCTCGGGGCCAGCGACCGCGGCATCGCCATGATCCGCCGCCGCCTGCTCGACGATATCGACGCCGTGGCGCAGGGCCGGGATCCCAAGGGGCTGATCCGCGATCCGCAGGCCAACCATCGCGTGATGCTGCCCTGCGACTCGCGCGCCTTCTTCCTGGAGGGCCTGGCGCTGGAGCAGTACGCCAGCCATCCGAAGTGGAACAAGCTGTTGTTCCACTTCATTTTTCACGCCGGCCAGCCAGACGAGGTCAAGCGCGCCTACGAGGCAGCCACGGGCGTGAAGCTCAAGGACATTGACGTGGTCGAGATCTAGCGAGGGCCATCCGCCATGAATCCATGCAGGCCCACCCCCGGGAGACACCCATGAGCATTACCGAGACACTGCAAGTCAGGGTCAAATCCATTACCTGGGAAGCGGAAGGCATCCTCAGCTACGAACTCTGGCCGGTAGCCCCGCACATGGTGCTCCCGCCGTTCGAAGCCGGGGCGCACATCGACTTGCATCTGCCCAACGGCTTGATCCGCAACTATTCCCTGTTCAACTCGTCGCAAGAACGGCATCGCTACCTGATCGGCGTCAACAAGGACCCGCAGAGCCGCGGCGGCTCGCGCTATCTGCACGAAGTGCTGCGCCCGGGCAACACCCTGACCGTCAGTGCGCCGCGCAATAACTTCCCGCTCGATGAAGCGGCCTCGTCGAGCGTCTTCATTGCCGGCGGCATCGGCATCACGCCGGTACTCGGCATGATCCGCCGCCTGCAGACGCTGGGCCGGCCGTGGCAACTCTTCTACGCGGCACGCACACGCAAGAATGCCGCCTTCGTCGAGACCCTGCAGGCACTGCGGGACGATGCCGGGGCCACGCTCCAGCTCAGCTTCGACCGCGAGCCCGGCGGCGGCATGCTCGACATCCCCGCCATCACCGCCGCGCTGCCGGCCGGCGCCCATGTCTACTGCTGCGGCCCGCTGCCCATGCTGGACGCCTTCGAGCAAGCCACCGCCGGCCTGCCGCCCGAGCGAGTGCACAGGGAATACTTCGCTGCGCGCGAGAGCGCCGCCACCTCAGGCGGCTTCACCGTCGAACTGGCGCGCAGCGGCCGCAGCATCGAGGTAGCCAGCGGACAGACCATTCTCGACTGTCTGCTCAATGCCGGCATCGAGCCGCCCTACTCGTGCCAGGAAGGCATCTGCGGCACCTGCGAGGTACGCGTGCTCGAAGGGTTGCCGGACCACCGCGACCTGGTGCTCAGCGATGCGGAAAAGGCGTCGAATCAACGCATGATGATCTGCTGTTCTGGCGCAAAGAGCAGCAAGCTGCTGCTGGATCTCTAGTCCTGCAGCACTCACCAAGCCCCCATATCCCTACTCAATGGAATTGCAAATATGAGCGCCGAACTCGTTACCTACGAACTCGAAGGCCCGGTCGCACTGATTGGCCTGAACCGTCCCGACAAGCGCAACGCCATCAATGAGGACGTGGTTTGCGCCCTGCGCGACGCCGTGGTACGCGCCGGCGAGGAAGCCGACGTTGGCGTGCTGTTTGGACATGGCAGCAACTTCTGCGCAGGCCTGGACTTGAAGGAAGCGCTAGCGCGTGCGGCCGGCGAAGCCCCGCGGCCGCGCAAACGCCGGCGCCATTCATGGCACGAGGTGTTCGACATCATTGCCCGCGGCCCCATCCCGTTCGTTGCCGCGCTGCATGGCGCGGTGGTCGGCGGCGGCCTCGAACTGGCCACGGCGGCGCACATCCGCGTGGCGGACGAATCGGCGTTCTTTGGGCTGCCCGAAGGGCAGCGCGGCATCTTCGTCGGCGGGGGCGGCACGGTGCGCGTGCAGCGGGTGGTCGGCTACACAGTCATGGCCGACATGATGCTGACCGGCCGCCTGCTAACGGCGGCCGAAGGCGAGCGCGAGCATATCGTGCGCTACGTTGTGCCGGCGGGCGAGGCGCTGGATAAGGCGCGTGAGCTGGCAGCGAAGATCGCGCAGAACACGCCCGACACCAACTGGCGCATCACCAACGTATTGCCGCGCATCAACGACCTGTCGCACGACGACGGCCTGTTCATGGAGTACCTGAACTCCAACATGGCGCGCTCCCCGGAAACCGCCGAGCGCCTGCGCGAGTTTGTCGAAGGGCGGGCCAAGCCGCTCGTCGCCCCCGGAACCCAACTGGACTGAATATGACCATGACCGCTACGTCTCCTGGCGATGACACCCGCGCACAGCCCGACACACAAGCGGAGCGCGATGCCGCTGCAGCCCATATCCGCTTCGCCGAGGCCGAGGCGGCGAAGATTCCCGACATCCCTGCCAGCATGCCGCTGCGCCCGATCGACAGCGTGGCCGTGATCGGGGCCGGAACCATGGGCGGCGGCATTGCCATGGCGCTCGCCAATATCGGCGTACCGGTGACCCTGATCGACAGCGGCCAGGACGCCCTGGATGGCGGCCTGCGCCGGGTGCGCGACAACTACGCCGGCAGCGTGTCGCGCGGTCGGCTGGAACGGTCTGAAATGGACCGGCGCATTGCCCTGATCAGCGGCTCGATCGACATGGCACCAGCAAGGCACGCGGACCTCGTGATCGAAGCCGTCTTCGAGGACCTTGCGCTCAAACAGCAGATATTCCGTCGGCTCGACACCATCGCCAAACCGGGGGCGATCCTCGCGACCAACACCTCCGGGCTGGACGTCGATGCTATCGCCGCGGTCACGCAACGGCCTCGGGATGTCGTAGGCGCCCATTTCTTCAGCCCGGCGCATGTCATGCGCCTGCTGGAAGTCGTGCGCGCGCAGCGAACCGCTCCGGACGCCGTCGCCACGCTGATGGATCTCGGCCGGCGCATGGGCAAGATCTCCGTGCTCGCGCGCATCTATCCCGGGTTTATCGGCAATGCGCTGTTTCGTAACTACACGCGCGAAGCCCACTTCCTGCTCGAGGACGGTGCGTTGCCCCACCAGATCGACCAGGCCCTGACGCGCTTCGGCTATGCCATGGGCATCTTCGCCGTGCACGACATGGCCGGCAACGATGTTGGCTACCAGACCCGCAAGGCGCAGATGGCGACACGGCCCGACGATCGGCGCTGGAACGACCTGATCATGAAGCTGACGGAGATGGGACGGCTCGGGCAGAAGAGTGGCGCCGGCTGGTACCGGTACGAGCCGGGCAGCCGCACGCCGCTGCGCGATCCGGTAGTCGAAGACTTCATCGTTCGGGAGTCGGCCAGGCTGGGTATCGCGCGCCAGCCGATTTCCGAGGAGGAGATCATCAAACGCTGCCTCTACGGCATGATCAACGAAGGCGCGAAACTCCTCGAGCAAGGCATCGCACTGCGCCCGAGCGATATCGACATCGTATACGTCACAGGCTACGGATTCCCGGCGCGCCATGGCGGGCCGATGTACTACGCCGACCGCATCGGGCTGGCCAAGGTCCATGCGGACATCAAGCGCTTCCACGAGCAGCATGGCTACTGGTGGCAACCGGCTCCCCTGCTCGAGCGCCTGGCGCGAGAGAACGGGCGTTTTGCCGATCTACAAATACGCACCTGAAAACAAGGCGGCATGGCCGGCGCCATAGGCGCGCGGCGGTGAATTCGTATTCATATAACAACATTAACGTATACCACTAACTGTTAATTACATACCAATGTGCAATTATGGAATCCGACATCGCGAATTCGCCAATACGGAAACCAAAGCGCAACCTGGATTAATACGGAGGAGAAGGTTCATGAAGAAATGTATCGTCGGCGTTGGATGCGCCATCGCAAGCATGGCGGCAATTGCCCAGTCATCGGTCATCCTGTATGGGGTCGTTGATGCCAATATCGAGTACACCAATCACAACCTGGGCAGCGGTGCCAACGGCCATTCGAAGGTAGCGCTGAATTCGGGGGGGCTGTCCCCGAGCCGCTGGGGCTTGCGTGGCGCCGAAGATCTCGGCGGCGGAAACAAGGCGATCTTTGCCCTGGAAAGCGGCTTCAACATCGACACAGGTACATCCGCGCAGGGCGGCCTGCTGTTCGGACGCCAGGCATGGGTGGGGCTTGCGTCCGGCAAGCATCAACTGACGCTCGGGCGGCAATACACGTCGCTCTTCCTGATCATGGCGAACTACTCGCCCACCGCATATGCCACGCTGTACGAGCCAGTGACGCAAATTACCGGAGGGTCGCTTCGAGAAAACAATATGGTGAAGTACCATGGCAGTTTCGGCCCGCTGACGACCGAAGCGCACTGGAGCTTCGGCGAGCAACCCGGGTCGACGCAAGGCTCGGCCGGCTATGGCGCGGGCGTTGATTATTCGTTCGGATCAGGCGGCATCGCCATCGCCTACGACAATGTAAATGGCCCTGCGACCGGCGGCAACTACACGCGGGCCCAGAAGGCAGCCGTCGGCGTGCGTTACCAGGTCACACCGGGTTTGCTCGCCCAGGCCGCCTACCGCTATGGGAAGAACGACGCGCCGGCTGCCGGTACGGTCGCGCGTGACGATATCTTCTGGTTCGGCCTGAATTACCAGGCGACGCAGGCACTGGTATTGACTGGCGTCGTGTACTACGACAACCTGCGCTCGCTGCGCACGGCAGCCGGCAGCACTAACCCCAGCAACCCGTGGCAGCTCACGTTCATCGCGGACTATTCCCTGTCCAAGCGCACCGACGTTTACTTGAGCGCCGCGTACACGAAAAACGCCGCGCTGAATTTCGAGAACTTGAACGGTGCCACTGCTGCGTATCAGATCGCCGCCAATGAGCACAATCAGATGGGGGTTGCCATCGGCATGCGGCATAAGTTCTGAGTGCGGCTCAGGCGCCCGGCCGGAGCGGCTTTCCCGGCTGTGCCCGCCCTGCGGGCATGCGGAATCAGCTGGCAGTGGAGCGGCTCAGGCCGCGTCTGGCCCTGGGCTTGGCTTCGCCTTCCTCGGAAGTGCCGCCACCCCTCGGCCGCTTGGTGCCGGACGTTGCAGCGGAAGGCGAACCGCCCTGCCCAACCTCGCTTTCGAGGTAGCTCGCCGGCAGCGTGGAGAGAAACTCGGAAAATCCTGTGGTCCCGACCGGCGCATGCTGGAGCATGGCGTCATGCGCTGCAATTTCGTCGCCATGGAGAATCGCATCAGCCAGTTTCTGATGGTCTTGCAAGGCTTTCTGCCGTTGCGCCGGCGTCAGGAAAATCTTTGGCCGATAGCGCTGCATCAGACGCCGGATGCCGTGAATCTGCTGGGCAAGGTATTCGTTGTGGCTGCCGGAATAGATCAGGTCATGGAACGTGGCATTGGCCTCGGCAAATCGTTTCCCATTGTTATCGTTGGACGCCTCGGCGCACTGCGCCATGCTCGCCTCGAGCAATGCCCGTTGCTCGTCGTCCATCCGCCGCGCCGCGAGCTTGGCCGCGACGGCCTCGAGCTCGCCTAGCAACTCCAGCGTTTCACGCAGTTGCGTGATCGACAGCCGCGACACGAAGACGCCAACGCGGGGCGCGATGCGCACGAGATTCTGTGCCGCAAGCTGCTGCAAGGCCTCGCGCACCGGCGTACGGGATACACCAAAACGCTCAGCCAGCGTGCGCTCGTCCAGCAGCGCCCCCGGCGGTAGCGTACCGCTCTCGATCTCGGCTTCGATGGCAGCCTTGATCTCGGCGGCCATGCTCTGTTTTGGTTGTAGCGTCATAGAGAATATTGGTAAGCGAAAACTGCAGGAGATATCTCATACTGCGCGAACCAGACAAGGCATCCTGCACGGCTCATGCGTTCGAGAGGTCAAATCTGCATCTGAGTATACCAAATGCTGCCGTTGGCATTCCAATCGTCGATATGTGGGTGTTGCATAGCGCTCCGCGCGCTCTGTCGTGGTCCCGAGCTGCGATGGCAACCGTCGATAGCCTTCGTCGCCCTAGGCAGGCTCCAATTCCATAAGCGCCGCACAAAGCACTACCGCAATCCTTCTGGAATCCTGGACAATGGCGTTCGCAAGCCATTTCCATGGTCTCATTTCTGACCTATTTTTGCGCCGAAGCACTTCAAGCGTCAGGGTTGAAAGCCTGCCCCCTGCGGCCGGCTTTGACGGCATGAGCGGCGGCGGCGAAGCGGTAGCGACTGACCTTTGAGAGATTGCAAAGCCATCGTGCAATCGCGCCATGGATTGGATCAAGATGGCAGTTTTGGCTCAGCGTTAATCATCGGGCGATTGAATTATGCATACTGTACTTGTTTTGGGCGGCTATGGATTCTTTGGCGCCCGCATCTGCCAAGCGCTGGCCGGAATCGATGAAATCCGCTTGTTGATTGCCGGGCGTGATGGTGTTCGGGCACATGAGGTCGCCAGCAGGCTGGGGCTGGCTGCGGAGCAGGGGTTCGCCCTCGACGCCCGCTCGCCATCACTTGCCCGCCGCTTCCTGGATCTGAACGTCGACACCGTCATTCATACGGCGGGCCCTTTTCAGGGGCAGGACTATGCGGTGGCGCAGGCAGCTATCACAGCAGGGGCGAATTATATTGATCTTGCCGATGGGCGCGAGTTCGTGGACGGAATTACATGCCTTGATCAAGCTGCACGAGATCGCGGCGTATTTGTGACCAGCGGGGCAAGTTCATTGCCTGCGCTCTCTTCCGCCGTGGTCGAACGCTACTTGAAGCAGTTCACCCGGCTTGATTCGATACGCCACGGCATTGCCTCGGGCGCCCGCGCGCCTGGTCTCGCCACGATGCGCGGTGTATTCGGATACTGCGGAAAGGCCTTCTCACGACTGGAGGGTGGCAGATGGGCACTCACGCGCGGCTGGTTGGACCTTGTACGCTATCGCTTTCCGGCGCCAGTGGGTACTCGGCTTCTGGGCAGTTGCGATGTTCCGGACTTGGTGCTATTCCCACGCCGCTATCCTGGTGTGCAGACTGTCACGTTCCATGCGGGCTTTGCCAGCGCCTCCGGTCACCTGTTCGTGTGGACCGCCTCGCAACTGGTCAGGCTGGGCCTGATTTCAAGCCTTGCATCGCTCGTCGCACCGCTGCATCGAATCAGCCGGTGGCTGGAACCCCTGATCAGCGACAAGGGCGGAATGTTCGTTTCGCTGGAAGGGACTGCTGCTGACGGAGAACCACTTCGGATCGACTGGCACCTGGTCGCCGCCCGGAATCACGGTCCACATATCCCTTGTGGGGCTTCCGTTGCCTTGGTAAGGAAGATTGCCAGGGGAGAAAGGCTCGCCAGCGGCGCAATGCCATGCGTCGGATTGCTGTCAGTAGAGGAATATCTGGATGCACTGCAAGGTTTTGACGTGCGCGAGGTTACGACATGAGCGGCTATCTGCTGGTCAAGTGGCTTCATGTCCTGAGCGCGACGGCACTCTTTGGCACCGGAGTTGGCATAGCTTTCTTCAAATGGATGGCGGATCGCAGCGGTGATGTGCGGGCTATCCGCATCACGACAGAGCGAACGGTTCTTGCCGACTGGATATTCACTACGCCTGCGGTTCTCATACAACCGGCAACAGGCTTCGCCATGGCGTACTATGCCGGCTATCCCATGTTTGGCGGATGGATAGGCTATGCAACTTGCCTCTACCTGATTGCCGGCGCATGCTGGCTGCCAGTGGTCTGGCTCCAACTGCGGATGCGTGATATCGCGCGGGCGGCGGACGCGAGCAACGCACCGCTGCCTCTCCAGTACTGGGCCTACGCAAGAATCTGGTTCTGGCTTGGTATCCCGGCATTCACGGCATTGCTGATCGTTTTTTGGCTGATGGTTAGCAAACCGAGCTTCGCCGGATGAAAAAGCCTCCGCTTCCGGCCGGAACCGTATCGATCCGGACAGCACACCCACTGCGGACCCGACTGGTCGACACAGCTCACGCGCGGTGTGACGCAGGTCCTGATGCCTGACAAGCCAGACTTCGTGCGGCGCCGCCCGCGTGCGCTTTGGCCACACCCTTGCCAGCCCCTCCTTCTCGCCGATACCGATACCTTGTGGTCTTGAAGGCGTTTCGACACGCCGTCATGGCACCTCGATGCAGCCTCGATGCCGACTTGCGGCTTCCGCCGAAGCCTCGGCACGGGGGAAGTCCCTTCCATTCGACTACCCCTGCACCCCCTCGCCGAAGTCATTGATCCATCTACCCATTAGATGGATCTCATCGAAATAAAGAGGCTACCTGGATGGATAGGTGGGCACTAGGATTCAACGCACACGGCTCGCGGAGCCGCGCCACCAGGAGAGTCCGAATGACCAAGGTTCTTGTTCTGTATTACTCATCGTATGGCCACATCGAAAAAATGGCCGATGCCGTAGCCGAAGGCGCGCGCGCAGCCGGGGCTCAGGTTGACGTCAAACGCGTGCCCGATACCGTGCCGGAAGACATTCCCAGGAGCGCTCACTTCAAGCTCGATCAATCCGCTGCGATTGCCACCGTTGCCGAACTCGAGCACTACGACGCGATCATCGTCGGCACCGGCACGCGCTTCGGCCGCATGTCCTCGCAGATGGCGTCGTTCCTGGACCAGGCAGGTGGTCTCTGGGTACGCGGCGCGCTCAACGGCAAAGTCGGCGCGGCCTTTTCGTCGAGTGCGACACAGCACGGCGGCCAGGAAACCACCCTCTTCTCCATCATCACCAACTTGCTGCACTTCGGCATGACGATCGTGGGCTTGCCGTATAGCTATCAGGGTCAGATGAGCGTGTCGGAGATCGTCGGCGGGGCGCCCTATGGCGCAACCACCGTCGCCGGAGGCGACGGCTCGCGCCAGCCTGGCGAGATTGACCTCGCCGGCGCCCGCCACCAAGGGGAGCTTGTGGCGAAGACGGCGGCCAAGCTTCGCGCCTGATAACGACACCCCCCCGCAGCAAGCGTCCCCCTTCAAACCGAGCAAATCATGCAACTACAAGATATCGGCGAGATCGCCAAGTCCATCGTGCGTCGCAATACCGAGGAAGTCCAGGGCGGCGGTGACTGGGCACTGTTCGATGCGTTGTTCTCGGACGACTTCCTGGACCATACTCCGCAACCGAATTGCACCCCTGACAAGGCCGGCGCATTGGGCCTGTATCGCAAGTTGCGTGAGGCGTTCCCCGATTTTCACGCCGAAATCCACTGGCAGCGCGCAGACGGCGATGTGGTTACCACCTACAAGACCTACCGCGGCACGCACAAGGGCGATTTCCTCGGTGTCGCGCCGACGAACCGCGCGGTGCAGTTCGAGACGGTCGACGCCATGCGTGTGCAAGACGGCAAGATCATCGAGCACTGGGGTGTCGCCAATCTGTTCTCGGTGCTTCAACAACTCGGGGCATTGCCCATCGGTTCGGGAGAACCCGCGTGAACACCAACATCCTCGCTGGCAAGGTTGTGGTTGTGACCGGTGCGGCCAGTGGCATCGGCAAGGCAGTTGCCGTTCAGGCCGCCCGCCATGGCACCGGGCATGATATCGACGCAGATCCTTCTGCGCACTATCTCATGACACATCACCTGTTCCAGATCTTTACCTATACCAGCGAGGCCAGGCCCCGGCTGATCGCGGAGCGAATCTACGATGACCCGGAGAGCTACAGCTACGAAAAACTGGCGCCGGCGGAAGTCGTGACGCCGGAGATGGCCCGGGCACAGTTGGCACCATTCCTGGCACGTGCGACGCTTGACTAGGCCCGGTGGCAAATATCGCGTTTTTATTTCCGGGTATTCGGATATTCGCCTTATAGGCAAACGCGCACGGTGTGCCGTGCACCACCGGACTGACGCCTGCCAGGCATTGAATGGCGCGTTTATACCGTACGTGGAAACACCGGAACTCAAGGCAGCGAACTTGTGCCCCGACGTCCCGGGTTCAGAGACCTTGCGGTGATTGCGCCGCAAGGGCCGCCATTGCTGGTGTCTTGCGGCAGCTTCTTGCGGCAGCTTCGGCTTACGGCAGGCGCCCTTCTGCACGCAGTTGCCGGCCGATCCTGGCTATCTCGGCTTCGCCCTTGCGCAGCGCCTCGTCGGAGGTATGGACGGAGTAATAGCCAAGCGACAGGTCGTGCGGATGCGGGACCCCCGAGGCAACGATGAAGTCCGCATCCGACTGGGCCGTGAATTCGAGCGGGTCTTCCGACGGGGCGAAGACAACGAATTCGTTGTGCACGAACGCATCGCCGACGGCCAGCGTGCCGCGATTGGCATGTGCCCAGGCCACCGTGTGGCCTTCCGGCGGCTGGTAGCGCCAGCGCTCGCCGGCGGCCAGGCGCACGTGCTGCAGCGCCACGCCGGGCGGCGCGGCAACCGGGCTGTGCGTGCCGGACTGGTTGCCGAGAATCACGCGTGCCGGACCCGTGCGCGGAATCGACGAAGCGGGGATGTACTGGCTGTGCGGCAGGCCATTCTCGAGACTGCGCGGCAAGGCGACCCAGAGCTGATAGCCCTGGAACCTCTTGCCCTTGGCGGGACTGGCACCGTGCCAGATACCATTTCCAGCCCGCATCCACTCCACGCTGCCTGAATGCAGCACGCCGGCCGCACCGGTCGTGTCCTCATAGTTCAGCTCGCCTTCGATCAGCACCGTGAGCGTGGCGATGCCAGAATGCGGGTGCAGGGGGAACAGCGCGTCGCCGGAAGGCGCGAAGTCGAAGTAGTCGAGAAAGACAAAGGGCTTGATCAACGCCCCGACGTCTCCCGGGCTGACGATCCGCGTGACGGGGCCATGCTGGCGGCCCTTGGTACGCAGCACGATGGGACGGACGGCCGCCGCTTGCGGCTGCGCCGTGGCGTACCGGGTCTCGCGCGCTGCCGTTGCGCGCCCGGTCTGCGTTGCGAATTTCATGAAAGCTCCTTCGGTGATGGCATGACCGAAGGTTAGGTGCTTGACATCTATATCGGTAGCCTATATTTATCGATGAAAACCATCTATGGATTAGATATATGCTCGATGGTGTCTCGCTGGACCAGTTGCGCACATTCATTGCCGCGGCCGACGAGGGCAGCTTCTCCGCTGCTGGCCGCAAGCTGCGCCGCGCACAGTCGGTGGTGAGCCAGACGCTCGCCAACCTCGAAAGCCAGATCGATGTGCAGCTGTTCGATCGCAACGGACGCTACCCACGTCTTACCGAGCAAGGCAGCGCGCTGCTGGCACAGGCACGGATGGTGGTAAGCGGCATGGATGGTTTCAAGTCAAAGGCGCGCGCGATTGCGGAGGGGCTTGAGCCGGAACTGTCGGTGGTGGTCGATGTCATGTACCCGATGGCCTCGCTGACCGTGGCGGTCGGCGAATTTCGCGATGCGTATCCGCACACGCCGCTGCGCCTGTACGTCGAGGCGCTGGGTGCGGTCCTGCAGCCGGTGCTCGACGGCATTTGCCGGCTCGGCATCAGCGGGTCGATGCCCGCGGTTCCGGAAACGCTCGACGCGGAAAGGCTGCTCGATGTGCCGATGGTCACCGTGACCGCGCCAACGCATCCGCTGGCAGCGCACAAGGGCTTGATCCGCCAGCGCGCATTGGAGCCGCACGTCCAGCTGGTCCTGACCGACCGCACCACCCTGACCGAGGGCAAGACCTTTGGCGTATTCGCGCCGCTCACCTGGCGTCTGGCCGACCTGGGCGCCAAGCATGCCTTCCTGCGCGCCGGCTTCGGCTGGGGGCACATGCCGCTTGCCATGGTGCAGGAGGATCTCGATGCCGGCACCCTGGTCCCGTTGCGCCTGGAGAGCTTCCAGCCGAGAACGCCGCCCATTGCCATGTTCGCCGTCTACCGCAAGGACATGCCACCCGGCCCGGCCGGCCGCTGGTTCCTCAACCGGCTGACGCAGCCCCTGGCTGCGTCGGACTAGGCGTCACGGCAGGCGCGCTTCGAACCCGGAGGTAAGCAGCCTCTTCCAGGGGAGGCACGCGGGAATGCCGGCGCCGGCCGGCGCTCGTGGGCAAACGCTCGTTGGCAGTGGCCGGCTGTAGCAATTCCTTGCGTGCGACGGCTAAGCGCTTGCATCTGGCGCGATCCGCTGCCCTCGAACAAACACCACAATTTCGTTCACCAGTCCCGCCGCATTACGCTGCTCAAGTACCGAATTGGGCGGGAACATCTGGCGGCGCTTCAGGCGTCAGGTAGCGTGGCACCGGCCTGAATTCGGCCGGACATCAGGCCGGCCTGCGAGCGATCATTTCCGCCACCTCGTCACACCACGCGATATAGGCCTGTTCCGCCAGCACGCCGCGGCGCGCCACCAACAGCGGTCCAAGCTGATGCTCGGTCAGCGCGGCCTGCCTTGCGAGAAAGAATTCAAGCTGGACCTGGTGGTCCGCACGCACCTCGCGGATCTGCTGCAGCGCTGTCTCGCGCGGCAGCAGATCGAAGCACAACACCCGCAGTATCTGTTCGTCCTTGATGGCCGGGCGCGGTGAACCATTCGCCACCCAGGCCGTCAGCTTCTCGCGTCCGGCAACGGTCATGCTGTAGATCGAGCGTTCCGGCCCGCGCGTTCCCGGCAAGCGCTCCGATTTGATGAGTCCATCCGTCTCCAGTTCTCGCAAGGCCGGGTACACCGAGCTGTGCTCAACCGACCAGCAATGCTGGCCCGCCATCTGCAGCCATTTGGTCAGTTCATAGCCCGAACGCGGCTGGCTATGTATCCCGGCAAGAAGAACATGCTTCAGCGGCTTTTCCTTGCCCGCCCTGGCTTCCTTGAGATCACTCACTCGCATTGCTCCTTGATTGCGTCAACGCGCACGCGGAATGACTATGTTTTTTTTGACATAGTCAAAAAACCGTGGCACTATGTATTTTTCCACATACCTGATTCTACCCTATTCCCCGGGCGGCGACCGCGCCAGACGTCGCAGCGTTGACCGGATGCCGACAGTCCGTCGTGTCGCCTTCTCTGAGCGCCAAGGTTGCCTGGTCGACGCGGCGCCGGCCGGTGCCGACAACATCAGCTGCAGCGGCTTCATTTTGCTCATTCATACAAGGAAGAAAATCATGTCCCAAGAAACCATCCTCGTCACCGGCGCCGCCGGCAGCGTCGGCTCGACCGCGCGCGCGGCCATCGCCATCCTGCTGGAACAAGGCCATCGCGTACGCGCCATGGTGCGCAAGCTGGACGCGCGCGCCGACATGCTGCGTGAACTGGGCGCCGAAGTCGTGGTCGCCGACATGCTCGACATCGTTAGCGTGCACGCGGCCATGCGCGGCTGCTCAGTGGTGTATTTCACGATGTCGGTTACGCCCGCATACCTGGAAGCAGCCGCCACCGTCGCGGTCACGGCCAAAAGCCTGGGTGTGAAGGCCTTCGTCAATCTGTCGCAGATGACGCTGTCGCAGATGAGCGAGACAGAGACCACCGGCAGCCCGCAACAGCAGCAGCACTGGCTCGCCGAGCAGATGCTGCGCTGGTCCGGCCTGCCGGTGGTCTACCTGCGTCCGACCGCTTTCTTCGAAGGCTTGTTCCTGCCGGCGGCCAGGGGCATCCGCGACGACAACGCGATCCGCCTGCCGTTCGCCGACGGCAAGACCTCGCCGATCGCCGCTGCCGACGTGGGGGTTGCCGCCGCTGCTGTGCTGGCCAACCCGGAGCCGCATATCGGCAAGATCTACGAACTGACCGGCCCCCAGTCGCTGACGATGGCCGAGATCGCGCAGGAGTTCAGCGGCGCTCTGGGCCGCACCATCCAATACGTCAACGTCCCACCGCAGATCTGGGAGGCCAAGCTCCACGAGTTCCAACAGCCGGCGTATCTGATCGCACACCTGGTCATCATGGCCCAGCTGCATCGCGACAACCGCTACAACCGCATGACCGACACCTTCCAGCAGTTGGTCGGCCGTGCGCCGATTTCCGCCTCCGAATTCGCTCGCCGCCACGCGGCCGCGTTCACGCCTGCCTGATCCTCACTTTCAAAAAGGAAACAACGATGGAATTTGTTCTCGCTTTTCAACAGCCACCGAACAGCTATGAAATCCACGCCGATCCGCTCAAAGGGCAGCAAGTCTCGCTCGCGTGGAAACAGTATATGGGCGCCATGGCGGCTGCCGGCGTCATGCGGGCCGGCACGCAGCTCGATCCGCGCAACGCCAGCACCGTGCGGGTGCGGGACGGCCAGCGCCAGGTTCAGGATGGCCCATCCCGGGAAGGGCACGCACTATTTGGCGGCTATGTGGTGATCGATGTCGAGACGCGGGAAGAGGCTTTGAATTGGGCTGAACGCAGCCCCAGCTCATCAGCCGGATACACGGAAGTCATCCCGGTCCTGCCGATCATCCGCGCGTAGGCGCGCATAAGCGCTTGCATATGGCACTGTCATCGCCCGGCCATTGTCGGGCGGTCTCTTCTTCTTGGCATACAAAAAATCATGTCCGCTACTCTTGCTAGTCAGGCCGAGAAGAATTCTCCGCCTCCTGACATCCTTCCGGCCAACCCTCCGGCCAACAGACTGCTCCACGGTCCATTGTTGTCAAACTTGATCCGCCTTGCCTTGCCGACAGTCGTCGTGCTGTTCATGACGACCTTGCTCGGTGTCGCCGAGACTTATTTTGTCAGCGCACTGGGCGTGAAAGCGATCGCCGCAGCATCAATGGTGGTTCCCGTCATGCTGCTGATGGCCACGATATCGAGTGCCGGCATCGGCGGCGGCGTGTCGTCGGCCATCGCCCGCGCCACCGGCGCCCGCCGCCAGGATGAGGCGGAGAGCCTGGCCTGGCATACGGTGGTCATCGCCGCCATAGCAGGAGGACTGTTTTCCCTGATGATGGTGTTGGCCGGCCCGGCGCTGTACCGCAGCCTTGGCGGCAGCGGGTCATCGCTGGACCAGGCGGTACGCTACTCAAACATCCTGTTCGGAGGCGCGATCCCGTTCTGGATACTGATGCTGCTGCAGGCGGCGTTGCGCGGCGCCGGCAACGTCAAGGTGCCGGCGATGATCATACTGGGCGGCGCGGTCTCCGGCCTGATACTGTCGCCCGTGCTGATTAACGGCTGGCTGGGCGCACCGCGCATGGGTGTGGCGGGCGCCGGCGTTGCCCAGGTGCTATGCAATATCGCCGCGCTGAGCGTCGTGGTCGTCTACATGCGTTCGTCCTCGTCGACGCTGCGCCTGCGCCGCTATCCGCTGCAGCGCAAGCATTTCAGTGCGATCCTCCGTGTCGGCTTGCTGTCGGCGATCAACGCCGTCATGTCAGCCACGTCAGTCACCGTGCTGACCGCTGCAGCCGGTGCCGTGAGCGTCGCCGCCATCGCCGGCTACGGCATTGCCTCCCGCCTCGACATGCTGCTGATGCCGGTGATGTTCGGATTCGGAACCGCCGCGATCACGCTGGTGGGCACGAACCTGGGTGCAGGCAACGTGGCGCGTGCCCGGCGCGTGGCGATCGTGAACGTACTGTTTGTTGCCGGCGTGGTTGGCCTGGTCGGACTGCTTGTCTCGCTCTTCCCGCAACGCTGGCTGGGCCTGTTTACCAGCGATAGCGCCGTTATGACGGTCGGCGCGCAATACCTGCATGTGGTAGCGCCTTTCTATGCGGTGCTCGGCGTGATTTTCGAGCTCTACTTCGCAGGTCAGGGGGCGCAACGCATTCTCTGGCCGATGACCGCGAGCGTGGTGCGCTTCGCATTTGCGCTGGCCGCGATGGTGCTGGTCATGCAAGGCTACGCGAGCCTGCACACTGCTTTCGTGCTGGTGGCCGTCAGCATCGTCGTGGCAGCGACCATCAGTCTGATCGGATTTCTGCGGACCCGCTGGGACCGTTAGACACCAGGGCATTGACCATCCCGCTCAACTGGTCGCACATGCCCGGGGACGTCGACCGGCGCTTGCAAGTATTCGTGCAGCCGCTGGTCAACAGATCATGAGTCTTGCGCTTTGCAAGTTTCCTACTCAACCAAGGAGTTTCAGATGATCCGCACACGCATGCTAATACTGGCGATTGCAGCCGCCGCTTTCGCCCCTGCCGCCAACTTTGCCTTGGCTACGGTCAATGACCACGCCGGAGGGCCACCTGTCGGCACAGTGCAGCCGAACGGCAATGCCCGCAGCGAACTCGCGGGCGACCCGCTGGACAATGCGCGCGAAGCCGGCGGCACACTCTACGGGTATCGCGTCTGAGGGCGCGTTTGAAGACTGGTCATGTGCGGACCGCCCGAGTTCAGCTACGAGAGGACATTGAGATCAATCGAGGTGCGACGGAGGCATGAATGGAGATAGGTGGCCTTGGGAATTTGGCAGTTGCATTGGACGCGGCGCTCGATAGGCCGGCTATCCTGCTGCGGCTGCTTCGATGCAAGCTGCGGTGGTGGGCGAAGTATCTGATCGCCCTGTTGCCGGTTTCCCTCACATACCTCGGCTGGTGGCTGGCGGCCTTGCTCGAGCCGTTCTTCAACTGCAAGGGCAACCCCAAATACCTCTACGACTGCCACGGGCTCGGCATCGACTTGACCTGGCATTCTGGCTTCGGCTTCTTCATGATGCTCGCGTCCATCTATATTACGACTCGGCTCTCATGCTGGCTCGTTATTCGCACGGTTGCGGAGGAATTCGCCATACGCGACCACCGCAAATCACCGACACGACGGTACGGGTGCTGCGGCCGCATTCTCCTTCGCCCGCAGCATGGCGACGTTCTTCCTTCGAAGTCGCCTTACAGCCCTGATTGAGTCATTCGGGCTCGGAAGCTCAATGGCCGAGTCGGGTTGTGAAAAGCCGATCAGGACTGCGCGACAACGGCAGTTTGCGAAGGGCGCGTATGCCGGTGCGCCGGCCGACCGCGCTATTGTGCTTCGGTTGGGCAGGAACGACGGCGCGCTGATGAGCGAGGCTGCCGCAGCGCTGGATCTGCGGCGCACCCGGGATGAGCGGTCTGGCTGACCGGACCGAAAGGGCGGGCCTTATCGAGCGCCGGCCGGACGAGCCCGATCGCCGTGCATCGCGCCTATGGCTGACGGAGGCAGGACGCTCCGCTGATCAGCGGGGTAGAGGTTTAGGAATGTCCTTGCGGCCTCGGGATCGCGGCAGTTCAGCCAATCATCCCGGCTTGCCATCGGCAACACAACAACCGAGCGCTTTTCCTTCCCTGGCGCGTGCATGCGCTTCATCAAAGGGGGGTTGTCTGCGTTGACCGTGATCATGGTTTCTCAATAGCGGTAACTGTTCCCAGAAGCCAGCGCAATGCCCTCCTCGAGAATCCGGGCGCCTTCGTTGACCATCGCCACCATGACGCGACGCACGATCTCGCCGTCGTCGTAGGCGCTCGGCGTGATGCCTGCGCGCTGGCGCTAGGCCTCGATGATGGCTTCGACTTCCGGGTCGTGCACGCCGGTCCGGGCGCCTTCCGGATACCGGTACCAGCCGCGGCCGGTCTTCTGTCCGAACCAGCCTTGCCCACACAGACGGTCTGCCTCCGCAGGTCGATGCTGGTCCCAGCGCTGCAACATCTGAAATCGAAGCACCCGTCCGATTGCGCACAGCCAATACAGAGTCATGATGCTTCGCGGGACGGCGCGTCGATTGCTCATCCGATCGACGTGCTTATTCGAATGGAGGCCTGACCGGTGGTGCCAGCAATTTCAGCAAGACGCCAACATCCGGCTGCTCTTCAATCGTTAGGATAAAATCTTCGATCGCCTTCTGACGGGGCGCGTCGATCAACTCCGACGTGAGTTCGCGGTACTTCAGCGCCACTCCGGCGTTTGACTGGGGCGACTCGATGGCTTTGGAAGCTGTGCGATTGGTTTCGATGCGCTGGCCGTCCTTGAACGTCACAACCAATCTTGTACGTCCGCGGCCCTTCTGCCCGCCAGCGTCGAACAATGGCTCGTGACGCACGGCAATACGTGGCAACAGATTCCATACATCATCGCGGTCAATCCTCGAAGGCGTGAACTGCTTCACCATGGCAGCGCCATCCAGGACGGCAACTGCGAGCGCGTACCCGATGTTCATCTGCGCGCCGATCGGCGTCAGCGGACGCTGCGGCGGCCACCACCCGTGGTGAAACGTCGCATGCGTGACGCTTACTTCAATACTCTCGATTTCCTCGGCGCGAAGCGGCCGCTGCGCCGCGGCATCGAACAACGCATCGAGCGGGGAATGAATGCCGCCCATTGCAGCATAGGGCTTGATGACCATTCTCTCGACCTCCCACCGCTTGCCGAGCACATCGGTCACCGCCGAAATATCGGGCGCATGGCCTTCGCCAAACGTCGACAAAAAGCCGCCATAGGGGCGCTCGTAGATGCGCTTGATGCCGGTGTAGCCCCCCGCTGCCAGCATCGCCGCATAGAGGCCGTTGCGGCACGAGAAGCCATGGTGCATACGCTTGCAGTCCGCCTCGTACTGCGCGGCCATCAGACCCGCCGACTGGGTTCCGGCCATGCCCAGCGCGTCTTCGAATTGCGATGCATCGAGGCCATAGAGCTTGCCCGCGGCCGCGGCCGCGGCATGCGTGCCGAACACGGCGCCAGAATGCCATCCGCGCGACAGCATCTGACCGCCGTGCAACGCCGTTCCCACGCGCGGACCCACCTCGAATCCGGCCATGGCAGCTTCCAGAAATGCCTCTCCGCTGACATTGCCGAGTTCCTCTGACACCGCCCACAGCGCCGGCAGAACCAATGCGGCGCTGTGCAACGGGGCAATCGGGTGATAGTCGTCGAGTTCGAAGCCCTGGATGAAAGTCCCATTGAGCAATGCGGCGGCAGGAGCGCTGGTTGTTTCGCCCCAACCCACGATCGTGCAGTCACCCTTGCCTTCAAACGCGCGCACCAGCCCTGCCGCTTTTCGCGACCAAGGTAGCTGCGCGCCAACCAGCGCGCACGCGATGCCGTCAAGGATGACGGCCTTGGCCCGTTCGCGTGCCGATGCGGGTGCGTGCGCCAGGCGGAAATCCGAAAGCCAGGTCGATAGAACCCCGGTGGCACCCGCGGGATCTGTGGGTAGGCCGGTCGCTGCGGAGGTAGGTGCGTCAGTCATAGTAAGGTGCCGCGGATGAACGAGATTTCCTGGCCTCGCGCGAGTCGTCGCGAGAGGCCGCTGTTGGCGTTGATCAGTGACCC